>NZ_AFPR01000105.1:0-62154 GCF_000219295.1 Acidiphilium sp. PM | reverse complement strand
CCGTTCGTCTCCATGCCGCAGTCCTGCCCGCTGGGGGGCATCGTGCTGACAAATCGCGGGTCCACTCTTCTGCTCATGGTTGAAGGAGAACAAGACCATGCGTAGCAACAAATCCATGATCCGCACCACCGCTGCCGCACTCGCGATTGGCCTCGGCCTCGCGGCATTCGGCGGCACCGCGCTGGCCGATCCGGGTTATCAAGCGCAGGGCGGCTGGCACCGCCAGGGTCAGCAGCAGGGGTGGCAACAGCCCCGGCGGCAGAACAACTGGCAGCGGCATGGCTGGCAGAACCGGGGGAATTACCAGCACAGCCGGTATCATGGTGGCTGGGGCAACAACGGCTGGCAGCATCAGCGCTGGGGCCACCCACACTATGACCGCGAGGGATACCATGTGATGGGGACGCAGGGCTATTACGCGCCGCCCGCCCTTTCGTTCAGCATCAATCTCCCGCTGGCGGGCGGCCAGTACGGGCATTGATCCCGGACCGGTCGGGGGCGATGGCGCCGACCCGCACACAGGCATGCGGGCCGGCGCTCAGGCTCTCGGGTGTCGCCCGTTTCCCCCTTGCTCCGGGCGCGGGCATGTTCCCCGCTTATTCGCGCGCCGCACGCGCCGATTGTCGGGGCGGGCGATTCGGGTCATCATCGGGCATGACGAGTCGTTTTCTCCCCATTTTCCGCCGCGGATACGAAGCGGGCGCACGCCGCCGGGCGGGCGCGGGCCTGCTGTTGCTGGCGATGAGCACAGCGCCTGGCTTTGCCGCGACGCCGCGGCTCCTGCCGGACCGCGATGCCAGCGCGATCTACCAGGTCAGCCAGCCGGGCAAGCCGGAGCAGACGTGGCGGATCCGCTTCGATGCCGCTGCCGGGCTGGTGCGGGCCACGAGCCTTTCCGGCACGCCGATGCCGATGACGGCGCTGCTCGACCTTCATTCGGGCCGGGCGCAGCTTGTGCTGCCGCAGATGCACGCGCTGGTGAACGTTCCCGGCCTGTCGGGTGCCATGGGACAGGTGATGGCGATGCGGGGCGCGCATTTCACCCCGCTCGGCACCGCGACGATCGCAGGCTATCGATGCACCCGCTACCTGGTGCTGCGGCGAAATGCCTCGGGCACGGCCTGCCTGACGCCGGACGGATTTGCCCTCGCGGCTTCCGGCAGCGACCCGCACGGGCGGGTGAGCGTGCAGGCGCTTTCGCTCCATATCGGCCCGCAGCCCGCGGGCGATTTCGAGCCGCCGATGGGTTATTCGGAGGTTACCCTCCCGCCGCAGATGTTGGCGAGCCTGCTGGGGCAATGAGGCATGAGGGGCTGATCCGGCGTATTTTGCGACTTCCTGCCAATTTTCATTTTCATAAAATATCGATCGATCATGTCAAAATACCGATTTTCAATTGCCGCCTGTGCCCGTTGGGAGTCGCGGTTCATAGTTGAGTGGCTAAACTATTATAGAATAATTGGGTTTGATCATGTTTTTTTGTATTGTAATGATGATGATCCTCGTGAGTTGTATGGCAAGGTTTTGCCATATGTGCTCGGCCCGGAACCGTTCGTCACCTTTCGGCATTATCCTTTGCAGGGCGAACAATTGCGGATGTACAGACATTTTCTGCAGAACGACCTGGAACTGACGGAATGGGCTGGTTTTTTCGATATCGATGAATTTCTCCGCCTGCCTCCGGGCAGGACGATTGCCGAGTTTGTCGATGGCATGGGCGAGCAGGTGGACTGCGTTCTATTCAATTGGGTCTTTTTTGGGCCGAACGGCCACAAGAATGAGCCCGGCGCACGCATTCTCGGCGATTATACATTCCGGCAAAAGGCGATTCATCCGCTGACCAAATATGTCGCCCGATCGGAAATTCTGGCTGGCTTAAAAGCGGATTCTCTATCGCAAGGAATTGCGTTCTGGCACTGCCCGATTGGCCATGTCGATGGTCGCGTACGTGCCGTGAATGTGATCGGCGAGGACATGTCGACCTATTATGACGGTTTTCCGCAAGCGTCCGCCGCTTTCGCCAATGATCAGCGCCGGAGCGCCGCGCTGCTCGAAACGGCGATCATACATCACTATGCGTTCCGGTCCGAGGCGGCATTCCTTGAGAGGGCGCGGCGAGGGCTTGGTGGTGCGTTCGGTGATCAAACGATCTGGAGCGATCTTGCGACCAGTGACGGGTTCGCGTCGTTCCTCGCCGGTCTTCATGAGGTCGAGGACCGCTCGCTCGCCGAATTCTGGCCGAATCAATTCGAAAGCGCCAAGGCCACGACGATCGCCGTGACCCATCATTCCGATCTCCCGGTCAGTCGGGGCAGGGTGGCAACGCAGAGTTCGATATCAACATGGTCGGAGGGGGGCTCGCCCGAAGCCGATGCGATCCGGGCGCTGAATGGCGTGATCGACGGCCGGGGCAAATTTCACACCGATCTCGAAGATACACCCTGGTGGCGGGTCGATCTCGGCGCGGTTCACGGCATCCGCGAGGTCAGGCTGTTCAATCGGATGGAGCTGCCCGGCATCGCCGCGCGGGCGAACCGGCTCGCCATCGATATCGGTTTCGATCCCGAGCATTTCATCGAGGTGTTCCGCCGTGAAAGCGACGAACCGTTTGGCGGCGTCGATGGCCACCCGCTGGTCTTCGCGCCCTCCATTCCCATCCCCGGCCGTTTCGTGCGGGTGCGCCTGATGGAGCGAAATTACCTGCACCTCGATCAGGTGGAGGTTTATGGCGAGGTGCTCGCCCAGTTCGGTTAAGTCCGGCGCGACAGCCTGATCATCGACCCGTCTTCCGCGTTTGGATGGCGAGTGCTGCCGCGCGGAAGGCGGACATTTCCCTGGGCAGGCCGGGAAACCGGGGGATGGCCCAGTCCCGCGTACGTCAGGTCGTGCTGCCCGAAATCAGGAATGTGGCTTTGCGATGCGCCCCTTGTCCCGCGCCAATCTCCCAGGAGAGGACGATGACGGATGGCACGTTGAACGGCGCCTGATCGGGCCGCAGGGCGCGCCATCCGCCATCGTCAATGTCCTGATTGAGGTCCCGCGCCGGCTCAAGGTCATTGGTCACCAGCAGCAGTCTTGCCTTGCTGCGGAGATGATCAAGGAAGTAGGCGACCTTGTCATTCGACAGATGCTGGAACACATCCTTGCAGATCACCAGATCGACTTGCGGCAGTTTCGAGACGTCCTCGAATAAATTGAAATGAATATCGGGTGTGCTGTAGCGCTGGTTATTGGCATCGATTACCGAAGTGACCAGATCATAGCCATGATATTCAATTCCAGACCAGTCGATCAGATGGGTAAAACCCCAGTCGCCGCAGCCGAAATCAATGACGGAGCGGATGGCGTTGTCGCGGAGGAATGACTGCAGGAAGCGTCTATAGTCCTCCGTCGTTTCCGGCTTCGAACCGCTGCCGCTTCCGCCGCCCCAGACGTTGTTGGCGTAGATGGACTCGAATGTCGCCCGAGACTGCCGCAGGCGGGCCGTCCGTTCGGCGGCCGCGATGGCCTGGAGGTGTTCGGTGTCGTCGTGAATGAAGCGGCGGGCGATACGGTTATAGGCGGTATCGATCCTCGCGACCTGATCATAATCAAGTTGCGACAGATATCGCCATGACAAGGACTCCCACAAATGGATCGAGTAGGCGTGCGGAAAGGCACCGTCATCCACGAAAAGGGATTTAAGCCCGTCTTCGTTGCATGTGGGCCAGAAAAAGGACTCCGGTGGCTCGACCCGCACAAGATCCGGGTATTGCCGTGCCAGACGCACGGGCAGGATGACGGAATGTTCATTCCATTTAGTACCGTCGAAACTCCGGTATTGATCGAGCCAGATTTTCAGGAATTCTGCGCCGGGCGGCGCTATCATTGTCGCATTGCAGAGACCGATTGCCGCGTTACTGTCCCACTGGGCGATACCAGGCTGAGCCGATTCAATGCCGAGGACCGTCTTGCCGCAGAGAATGGGTTCGAACGAGCGTTGGCAGATCGTGTCCATATCGAGATAGACGCCGCCATGCTCGATCAGCGCCTGCAACCTGATGACGTCCGCCTTGTGGGCGAAGTGGGTCACGGGATTGCCGAATATCTCGCTGGGAGCGGTCGTCTCCACGGTTGTCACGAAGGGTTTGATCAGATCCCAATAAGGTCCCGTCGGCTCGTATTGGTAATATACCAATGTATTGAAACCGGGATTGACCGCCATGGCGGAGTGAATTGCCATGTAATGCGCGAAATTGAATGGCTTTCCTCCGAAATCGGCGGCGAGGCCGGTAACGAAAATCAAATTTTTCATTTTAATAATCTCGTCTGAAATGCATTCGTGGCAGATTGTTAACCGTCTATCAGGTAATCTTATCCCAGTTCCGCGTCTGCCGGAAGATCGAACGATGCGGTGGCCGCCATCGCAGGCGATGGCGGCCCAAGGCTTGATCATCAATGGCAGCGACCAATGCGGGGCGGTGGCGACCGTTCCCGCCGCCTCGTGAGGCGACACTTGCCATCGGGGCGGGTTTGCGTCATGGAGAAAGAATCAATGGGTTGATCCGCGGAGCAAAAATCCGTGTGGCCCCTATCCACTGATAGATGGGCGCCGAAGGGTCTGGTTTGACGGGCCGCGAGGTGCCGAAACGCCTCGGCCGGGGTGCGGAGATGCCGCAGCCGGCCTACGAGACAAGGACCGATGACCGCGCTTTCCGTCGCATATCTTCACAGCAGCGCCTTTCCATCCGGCGTGTCCCGCGACCAGCGCACCGGCCTTTGACGATGATCAGAACGACCACACGCCAACATCCGCGCCCGCAGGCAGGGGACCCGACGGTCCCGCCGCTGGCGCGCAGGAGTTATTCCCCCCATGACCAAGACCATGCTCATCGACGCCAGCCACGCGGAAGAAACCCGCGTTGTGGTGTTGGACAACAACCGCCTCGATGATTTCGATATCGAGGCTGCCGACAGGAAGCAGATCAAGGGCAACATCTACCTCGCGAAAGTTATCCGGGTAGAGCCCAGCCTACAGGCCGCCTTCGTCGAATACGGCGGCAACCGGCACGGGTTTCTCGCCTTCGCCGAGATTCATCCCGACTATTATCAGATCCCTGTCGCCGACCGGCAGAAGCTGCTGGAACTCGAGGCGGAGGAGGCGAGGCGCCGCGTCGAGGCCGAGGATGCCGAGGACGAGCAGGAGGCGGCGCTCGCGGCGCCGCGGCCGCCGCGGGTGACGGAAATCGCGATCGGCGACGCGCCGCCGGATGCCGAGGGCCAGGTTGACGCCGAGGCCGCCGCCGCGCCGGCTGAGGCCGGTGAGGCCGAGGCGGACTCCGGACCGGAAGCCAGTGGCGCCGGCGCGGGCGAGGACCGGGCGGGTGAGGGCGCAGAGGCGACGGCGACCCCGCCCGAGCAGGTCGGTGGGGATGACGGCGTCGACGGCGCGGAGGAGGCGCAGGAGCGCCGCCGGCTGCGCGCCCTGCGCTCGTACAAGATTCAGGAAGTGATCCATCGCCGGCAGATCATGCTGGTGCAGGTGGTGAAGGAGGAGCGCGGCTCGAAAGGCGCGGCGCTGACCACCTATATTTCGCTTGCCGGCCGCTTTTCGGTGCTGATGCCGAATTCGCCGAATGGCGGGGGCGTGTCGCGCAAGATCACCTCGCTGGCTGATCGTCGTCGGCTGAAGGAGGCGATCGCCGAGCTCGAGATTCCGCAGGGCATGGGCATGATCGTCCGCACCGCCGGCGCGAACCGGCCGAAGCCGGAAATCAAGCGCGACTGCGAATATCTGCTGCGGTTGTGGGACGATATCCGCGAGCGTACCCTGGCCTCGATCGCGCCGGCGTTGGTGTATGAGGAGGCCTCGCTGATCAAGCGGACCATCCGCGACGTCTATACCCGCGACGTGGACCAGGTGCTGATCGAGGGCGAGGACGGATTCCGCTCGGCGCGCGACTTCATGCGGATGCTGATGCCGACGCATGTGAAGAAGGTCCAGCAATGGACCGAGCGGCAGCCGCTGTTCGCCAAGCACAATGTCGAGCAGATGCTCGACCAGATGTTCCAGCCGACGGTGCAACTGAAGTCCGGCGGGTATCTGGTGATCAACCAGACCGAGGCGCTGGTTGCGATCGACGTGAACTCGGGCCGGGCAACGCGGGAGCGGAATATCGAGGATACCGCGCTGCGGACCAATCTGGAGGCGGCGGAGGAAGTGGCGCGGCAGTTGCGCCTGCGCGACCTCGCGGGGCTGATCGTGGTCGATTTCATCGACATGGAGACCCGCAAGCACAACGCGATGGTCGAGCGGCGGCTGAAGGATGCGCTGAAAAACGACCGCGCGCGCATTCAGGTGGGCAGTATCAGCCATTTCGGCCTGCTGGAAATGAGCCGCCAGAGGCTGCGGCCGTCGCTGGCCGAGACCATGCTGATCGCCTGCCCGCATTGCCAGGGCGTGGGGCATGTGCGGAGCACGGCGAGCACCGCGCTCGCGGTGTTGCGCGCGATCGAGGACGAGGCGGCGCGCCAGGCCGCCGAGTTGCTGGTGCACCTGACTCCGGATGTCGCGCTCTATATCTTCAATCACAAGCGTGCGCAGATTGCCGCCACCGAGGCGCGGTTCGGCATGAAGGTCGTCTTCGTCGCGGATGGCACCGTTCCGGCCACCTTCAAGATCGAGAAGGTGAAGGCGCATGCGGCGCGGCCGCAGGAAACGCCAGCGCCGACATTCCGTGCGCCGGCCGAGACGGAGGAGGTCGAGGCAGAGCAGCAAGGTGACGAGGTCGCGACGGAGGACGCCGCCGGCAATGCAGGAAAGGCGGCCGATGAGGTCGAACGCCGCCGCCGCCGCCGCCGCCGCCGCCGTGGCGGCCGTCGGGAGGACCTGGTGTCCGCGCCCACTGGCGAGCAGCCGGAGATCGCCGGAATACCGGCCGAGTTCGAATCGCGCATGAACGACGTGTTGCCGACCGCCGCCCGTGCCGATTCGGCTGAAGCGCCGGCACCGGAAGTCACGATGGAGCCGGCCGTCGCCGACACTGCGCCGGCCATTCCTGAGCCCGCAAAGGAACCCGAGGTCGTGGAGACGGCACCGGCCGCCACGGAGGCCGCTCCGTCCCTTGCCGGCGAAGTGCCGGCGCCGGAAGCGGAGGCAGAGACAAAGCCGAAGCGTCGAGCGCCCGCCCGCCCGCGTAGCCCGACGACCCGGCGGCGGCGCGCCGCTGCGTCGCAGGCCGCCGAGCCTGAGGTTCAGCAACCGGTCTTCACCGATATCGCGGATATTTTTGAGGCTGCCGAACAGGCGGAAGCCCTCGCGCCCAAGCCCCGCCGGACCCGTCGGCCGAAGGCAAGGCCCATGGAAGCGGAGACTGCGGTGGCTGACGCGCCTGCAACCACCGAAGCAGTCGCCGAGGTGAGCGCCGCGCCGCAGGATGGCTCGGCGTCTGCCGGGAATGTCGCTGGCGCCGAAGCGCCTGTTGCCAATGAAGGGCAGGCAGCACCAGGGGCGGCGGTGCAACCCGTTCTGATTGGTGCCAGCGAAACGCCGACCGCCGCGCGCAAGCGCGGCTGGTGGAAGCGCCCAGCCTGACTTGACCCTGATATTCCGGTTGCATGTTGAGGGGGAACTCTGATTCGACAGGCATGGCCAGGAGGCTGCGGGAGATCCCGGTCTCTGGCGCCGGCAGGCCAATTTGGGCCGCGGAAGATGGGATGCGGAGGCGTTTCCCGACATCGTGCGCGACTGTGTCTGGAGAACTTTGCGACACCTGAAGGCGTGCCGGTTGTCGATGTGATCGGCTTCCTGAAGATGGGCAAGGCATCACGTGGTGTCGCGCGACAATATGCCGGCTCGGCGGGCAAGATTGCCAACGGCCGGGTCGGCATGCTCGCCGCCTATGTGTCGGCTCATGCCATGCCTTTATCGATCGGGCTCTCTATCTGCTGAAGCGTTGGAGCGGCGATCCTGCAGGGCTTGCCGCAACCTGCGTTCCTGACACTGTCGCTTTCCTCACGAAGCCCGCCTTGGCGATCGACATGATCCAGCGTTCGCTGGCAACAGATGTTCCATTCACGGGTAGCCGCCGATGCCGTCTGCTGCGTGGGCGACATCGAGGGCACGAATGGCGCCCGGCTTCACGATCGGGCCTGGTGCGGACACGCAAATCCCGATGCTGAAGATCATGATGAGACAAAGACGGATCTTTGGGCCCGAGGCCTCCTGATGCGTCGCAACATCAGCGACGGCGATCTTGCATTCTTGCCGATCTGGTGCTCGGTCGGCGCGAGTATACAGGTGCCCGGTTGTCTCGAAGGCCATCCCTGGGCGATCAAAACAACTTCTAGACCGCGAAGAACGAATTCTGCCTTGACCACAACGAGACCCGGTCCTGGCACGAGTGGCATCGCCACGTCTCGCTCGTGATGCCCGCTTCGCCGTGATGGCCGTGGTCCGATATCGCGCCGACGATACGACGCCCCCCAAAAAGCCGAGTATGACGACCCGCAGAAGCGGATCCGCTGGTCTGTTCAGGGAGTCCGCCGCATCGCCAACAAGCGCGCTCAGAGACGGGTCGAACCCGCCGACGTCATCGCTTGGTCGTGCTTGCGACCGACCCACCAAGCCGCGCCCGAACGGACTTATCAAAAATCCAAAATGCAACCGTAATGCTGGAACGGCTTCAGGCCGCGCGGGGCGGATGTCCGGCCCGGCGCATCAGGAGGTGCCGTCCGCGTCGTGAGGGCGGACGTCGAGGAACCGGCTCAGCAGCCAGTCCCCGTCGATCTTCTGTTCGGTGAGAGCCATGGCCAGAACCTCGCCGCCAAAGACCGGGGCGGCGAGGATCATGTCGGGATGAACCCGACGCACCCGTTCCAGGTTCTTGCGCGTGCTGACCGCAGCAACCTTTTTGGCATCGGTGCCCAGTTCGCGGACAGCGAGAATCACGAATGCGTTTTCAGAGTCATCATCCGAAAGAGCGAGAATCGCCCGCGCATGCTCGCCTCCGGCCTTGCGCAGCGTATCGAGATCCGTCGGGTCGCCGATGACCGTCTCGGCATCGCTGAAGCCAGCATCCTCGGTTTCGGTGATGAAGACCACCGCCTCGCCGCGATGGTGGAGTTCGCGCGCCGTGTTCCTGGCAAGGACGCCATGCCCCGAAATGATGAAGTGGTTCACGCGTTTCATCTTCTGTCTCCGTGGACCGATCGTCCGGTTGATGCGATTCTGGAGAACTGGGCCGATCACCGCAGTGAGCGCCGTCGCAAATACCGTCAGCCCAAGGACGATCAGCGAGACGACGAAGAGCCTTGCATCCTCGCTTTTGGGCAGAATATCGCCGTAGCCGACGGTCGACATTGTAACGATAACGAAATAAACTGCCGCGGGCAGATTCGTGATCGGCGGGCTGAATCCCGCTCCAAGAAGCAAGGAGCCCAATACGCCATAGACCATCAGTACGAGCACGGACGCCACGGCGAATAGCGTTCCGGCGGCGAGTGACGAGCGCGAGAAGTGATTGCGCGCCAGCAGGAGCGACGCCAGGAGGACGAGGATATAGATCGTCTCGCCATCGAGCCGCGTTGCAGCTCCCAGATGCACGGTCAGCAGAAGTTGGGCCAGCGCGATGCCGATGGCCGATAGCCAGGCGATTCTCGACCGCCCGAGCAATCCCAAGGCGATCAAGATCTGTAGGGCGCCGACGACCACGTTCGGCACACCGTTGAGAATCAGGCCGGGAATGTTTCCCGAAATCGGGTGGATGGCACTGACCAGGTTCGCCAGATCGAGGTGGAGATATTGTGCCGCGAACTTCTGGATCGTGGGCAAAATCGCGAGGGCCCCGGCGACACCGACGGCGAGCGCCAGAGGCACGTGAGGGAACCAGAGGTCCATCCGCAAACGGCGGTACCAGCGGTTGCTGAGCAACCGCGTCTGCCGGGCAACGAGCGATAATGCCCTACGCACGGCGACCTCGGCCCCTGCCGCATTTCATCACACCAGACATCCGGAAGGCAGATGGGCGCAGACCGGCAGCGGTGCAACGCCCGCCGGTCAGGGAATGGTGATTTCGAAACTCTCGATCACGGTATTGGCAAGCAGGCGGCGAGCCATGGAGTCGGCTGCGTCGCGGGCCTTTTCACGGTCGGTCTCGGCGAGATCGAGTTCGATCAGCTTGCCGACCCTTACGTCGTTCACGTCATTGTATCCAAGCCCTTCGAGCGCGTGGCCGATGGCCTTGCCCTGCGGATCGAGCACGCCGGCCTTCAGCTTCACGGCGACCAGAACCTTCATTGCATCGTCTCCGGGCCCTTCATATCGCGTGTCCCGGCCTCGGGCAGGATTCCGAGACGCTTGGCGACTTCCTGATATGCTTCCTCAACCCGGCCGAGATCGCGGCGGAAGCGGTCCTTGTCCATCTTCTCGTTGGTCTTGGCATCCCAGAGACGGCAATTGTCCGGGCTGATTTCGTCGGCGAGGACGATGCGCATATCGTCGTTCTCCCACAGCCGTCCGAACTCGATCTTGAAGTCCACCAGCACGATGCCGACGCCGAGGAACAGGCCAGTGAGAAAGTCGTTGATGCGCAGGCTCAGATGGACAATGTCATCCATATCCTGGGTGCTGGCCCAGCCGAACGCGGTGATGTGGTCCTCGGACACCATCGGATCGTTCAGGGCGTCGTTCTTGTAATAATATTCGATGATCGATCGGGGGAGCCGCGTGCCCTCAGGGATGCCGAGGCGCGTGCTCATGCTGCCCGCGGCAACGTTGCGAATGACGACCTCGATCGGAATGATCTCGACCTCGCGCACGAGTTGTTCGCGCATGTTGAGGCGGCGGACGAAATGGGTCGGGATGCCGATTTCGCCGAGGCGCTGCATCAGGAACTCGCTGATGCGGTTGTTCAACACGCCCTTCCCCGTGATCACGCCCTTCTTCTGGGCGTTGAACGCGGTGGCGTCGTCCTTGAAATACTGCACGAGGGTGCCGGGTTCCGGCCCTTCGAACAGGATTTTTGCCTTGCCTTCATAAAGTTGCCGGCGACGCGCCATGGGTGAACCTCGTATCTCGGCGGCTGATGGGAAACGGTGAGGCCGCACGCGACCGGGTATATCAACCGGCAGCGGTTTGCGCCATGCCCGGAGGCAGACGCTGCCCCGTGGTGGCAGCGCCAGCCGGTATCAGGCAGCCTTTTGTCTGAGCGCAGCGGGCAATCCGCCGATGGCCTGATCAATCAGGCCCCGATCATGGGCCTCGTCGATTGTCTCTTTCAGGATCTGCTCGGCGGCGCGTGCGGCGAGCGCGGCCGCGGCATCCCGCACTTCGGCGATCGCAGCGGCCTCGGCCGCCGAAATGCGCTCACGGGCCATCTGCTCGCGCCGGCGGGCGGATGCCTCGGCTTCGGCGAGCAGGTCGGCGGCAAGCCGTTCGGCCTCACGGCCAGCCATGGCCAGCATGTCCTTGGCCTGTGCCAGCGCGGCCTCGCGCCGGGATTCGGCATCCTTGAGCATGGCCTCAGCCTCGGCGCGCAAGCGCGACGCCTCGTCAAGTTCGTGCTGGATGGCGGCGCTGCGCTGGTCGAGCATGGTGGTGATGGCGCCGACGATCTTTCTTCCAAAGAAGGCCAGAAAGATCAGGACCGCGACGGTGACCCAGAAAGTCCCCTTGTCCCAAAGCGTACCGGTGAGGGCTTCGTATTCCATGATCTCTCACCCTTGGGTTGAAAGTGCCGATACCGCCTGCTCGATGCGGCCCGGCTCGACGGCCTCGCCGATCAGGCGGTGCAACAAGCTCGACGCCACATCGCGGGCGATCGGAGCCAGCGCGCCCACGGCTGTCCGGCGCGCGGAGTCGATCTCGGCCTCGGCAGAAGCGATCTGAGCGCTGAGACGGTCGTTGAGCGCTGCCGTTTGCGCGCGGGCACGTTCCTTGGCGGCGTTGACCGCCTCGGCAATTGCGCCCTGGCTCGACTCCCGCGCGTTCTGGATGGCAAGATTGAGTTCCCGGACCGCGTGTTCGGCTTCCGCCTTTGCGCGGCGTGCGGTTTCGAGGTCGGTGGCGATGCGGTTGTGGCGGTTCTCGATCACGCCGCCGATGCGGGGCAGGGCCCATCGCGCCAGCACGAAATAGAGCACGACCATGATGACCGCCATCCACACGACCTGCGCACCGGTCAGCGGATTGGAGAAATCCATCTGCGGCATCTTGCCTTCGGCCATGGCGATTGCCGGCGTCAGGCCCAGGGCGGTGGCGGCGAGCAGTATGGTGGTTCGACGCATCGCGTGAAGTTTCCCCGCCGTTGGATCAGGCGAACAGGATGATGAGCGCGATGACCAGCGCGTAGAGCGCAACCGCCTCGGTCAGCGCGAAGCCGAGCAGAACGTCGCGGAACATCTTGTCGCGCGCCGCCGGGTTACGGCCGACCGCACCGACGAAGGCGCCGAACAGGTTGCCGATACCGACGCCCGCGCCGGCAACGCCGATGGTCGCAAGACCCGCACCGACGTCGCGAGCGAGGAGGAGGGTGTCAATGGCCATAACTTGGATTCCTTTCAGTTCAAGCGGTAGCGAGGCCGGTCGGGCCGGCGGGTTGAAGAGAGCGCGAGGCGATCAGTGCATGTGGATCGCATCGTGCAGGTAAAGGCAGGTCAGGATCGCGAACACGTAGGCCTGCAGGAACGCGACCAGGAATTCGAGCGCCGTGAGCGCGATGTTCAGGCCGAGCGGTATGATCGCCGCCACCACGCCGACTGCGCCGAGACCGGAGACCAGCATCAGCATGAAGCCCGCGAACACCTCCCACATCACATGGCCGGCCGTGATGTTCGCGAACAGTCGAACCGAAAGCGAGATCGGGCGCGAGAGGAAGGAAACGATCTCGATCGGAATCAGCAGCGGAAGCAGCCAGCCCGGCACGCCCGGGGGGGAAAAGAACTTCAGGAAGCCGATGCCGTGATACCAGAAACCTACCAGCGTCGAGAGGGCGAAGACGAAAAGCGCCAGGGCGCCGGTGATCGCGATGTGGCTGGTGAAGGCGAAGAAATACGGGAAAAGGCCAAGGATGTTGCCGATCAGGATGAAGGCGAACAGGGTGAAGACGAAGGGGAAGAAGCGCTTGCCTTCCTCGCCGATCGTGTCGAGCACCATGTTGTGGACGAATTCATAGCTGATCTCGGCGAGGCCCTGCATGCGGCCGGGAACCAGAGCGCGCTGGCGCAGCGCGACAACGAAAAGCGAGGTGACGATCACGGCGGCGAGCAGCATCATCTCGTTCGAATTCGTGAATTCGATCGCCTTGCCGAACGCACCGAATCCGGTGGTCAGCTGGAACTGCCCGAGAGCGTTGATCCCCGATTCTTGCGCCATCCGTATCCTCCGGTCAGTCCTTGTCGCCCGGTCCCATGGCCCGGAACACGTTTCGAAGCCCCGCAGCCGCGCCGATGGGCACGAAGCCGATCATGAACCAGGGTGCTGAATGAAAAAGACGATCCAGTCCATAGCCGATCGCGACAGCCACGACCAGAGACGCCACCATTTCGGCGCCCAGCCGCGTTGCGACGCTGAACGGATTGGGCCCCTTGTCCTGCTCCGCGCTCTTTCCGGCGGGCTTGTCGAGCCCGGCGCGGCTGCGCGCAGCGGCAAGGCGCTGATCGAAATCGCTCCGATCATCTGGCCCCTGAGCCGGTTCGTCACCCATTTTCACACCCTTACGCCCGCCGACAGGCGGCAGCGGTTGCTACCGACGCTGCCGTTCCAAGTCAACATATCGCGAGCGTGAAATCTATTCCGCGGCGATCGCCCCGGCGGGTTCGACCATCGCCGCCGCGGTACCGAGATCCACGGACAGGACACGGGAAATGCCCCGCTCCTGCATCGTGACGCCGTAGAGCCGGTCCATTCGCGCCATCGTGTGATGGTGATGGGTGACGACGATGAACCGGGTGCCGGTATCCTGGGAGATGTCCTCCAGCAGGCGGCAGAAGCGTTCGACGTTCGCATCGTCGAGCGGGGCGTCGACCTCGTCGAGGACGGAGAGCGGCGCGGGGTTGCAGCGGAAGACCGCGAAAATCAGTGACAGCGCGGTGAGGGCCTGCTCGCCGCCGGAGAGAAGGGACAGTGTTGCGAGTTTCTTGCCCGGCGGTTCGGCGAAGATCTCAAGCCCGGCTTCGAGCGGGTCGTCGGAGCCGGTGAGGGCAAGATGGGCGCGCCCGCCGCCGAACATCCGGGTGAACAGCGCCTGGAAATGGCGGTCGATCTCGGTGAAGACGGCCGAAAGGCGCTCGCGGCCCTCCCGGTTCAGATGGCCGATGGAGCCGCGCAGCTTTGCGATTGCGCTGGTGATCTCCTCGCGGTCGCGGTCGATCGCGGCAAGGCGGGTCTCGATCTCGCCGACCTCGATATCGGCGCGCAGGTTGACGGGACCCATCTCGTCGCGTTCGCGGGTGAGGCGCTCGAACCGCTTCCGCGCCTTTTCGGCGGCGTCGGGCGACGGATCGGCGACTGCGGGCAAAGCGGGATCGACCCCCAGGCGCTCCAGCATCTTTTCGGCGACGGTGCCCCAGGCGTGGTCGGCTTCGCGCACGGCGGATTCAGCGCCGATGCGGGCTTCGCGGGCGCGGGCGAGATCCTGCTCCGCGGCGCGCGCGGCGGCGGAATTCCGCCGTGCGGCCTCTTCGGCGCTGGCCAGATCCCGCGCGGCGGCGTGGTGGTCGGACTCTGCCGCTTCCAGCTCGGCGCCCGCCTCGGCCCGCCGTTCCCGCGCGCCGCCATCGGCGCCGAGGGTTTCCAGGCTGGCTTCGGCCTCGTGCAAGCGGGCGCCGAGGTCGGTGCGGCGGTCATTGGCGTCGCGCGCACGTTCGGCCCAGTCCGACTGTTCGCGGATGATCGTGTCCAGACGGCGGGCGCGGGCGTCGGCTTCCGTCTGCAGGCGTTGAAGGGCCTGGGTTGCCTCGCTGTCGCGCCGGCGACTCTCGGACAGGGCGGAGCGCGCGCGATCGAGCGCGTCGCGAAAGGCCTGGGCGTCGTCCAGTGTCGCGAATTCGGCTTCGATGGCGGCGAGCGCGGCGCGTGCTTCTCCGGCCTCGGCCTCGATTCGGGCGCGTGTTTCGGCCGCCGCGGCCTCGCGGGCGGCTAGCCGTTCGGCTTCGGCCGCCAGCCGGCTCGCCGTCTCCGCCGTCGTTCGCAGATCCTTGCGGGTCCGGTCGATGGCCGATTCGGCGGCGCGGCGGGCTGTGCGCGCCTCATCCTCGGCATGCCGTGCGTCGCGCTCGGCGGCTTCGGCTTCCTGCAGCGCGGCGCGGGTGGCCTCGGCGCTCTGCCGCGCACGGGCGAACTCGACGTCAAGCTGATCCAGCCGGTTGCGCTGGGCGAGGCGGACTGCCGCCTCGGTCGGCGCACCAGGGCGGACCACGAACCCGTCCCAACGCCAGACCCCGCCCTCGATCGAAACGAGAATCTGGCCCGGGCGCAGCGTCGCCTGCAAGGCTTCGCCGTCTTCGCCATCCGGCAGCAGGAGAATGTGATCGAGGGCGCGTCGGAGGGCATCCGGCGCGGTGATCGTTTCGCCGATCCGGGGCAGCGCGGCATCGGACGCGATGGCCGGCAAGGAGCGCCAGTGCCGGGCGGCGCTGGCCTGCTCGCCCGCCGAGAGCTCGGCGCCCAGCGCGGCGCCCAGTGCCGTTTCCAGCCCTGCGGGAACCTTGATGCGGTCCAGCACCGGGTCGGGGTCGCGGCCGAATTTCTGGGCGAGCAGGGCTTTCAGCGCATCGGTTTCGGCCTTGAGCCGCGCCGCCGCGGCATCCGCCTCGGTTGCGGCAGAGCGGGCGCGGATCGCGGCAGCATGGGCTTCCGTGCGCCGCGTTTCCGCCCCCTGCACCCTGTTCTGGGCCTCGGCATAGGTGGTTTCAGCTGCAGCCACTGCCCGTTCGGCTGCCTCGCGGGTGGCTTCCGCCGCGGCGAGACGTTCGGGAGAAACGAGGGCGGCCTGTGCTGTGGCGTGCGCGGCTTCGGCTTCGCGGGCCCGGCGATCCGCCTGGCCGGCGGTGCCGCGGGCCTGGGTCAGCCGGGGTTTCCATGGCCTGACGCTGGGCCTGGGCGCGGGCGGCGGCTTCCGTCGCCTGTTGGGTTGCGGCTTCGCACTGGGCGAGTGCGGCCGACGCGGCCTCGGCCTCGCGCCGCGCCTGCTCGATTCGGGCGGGAGCCAGTTCGTGATCGGCGGCGAGTTGCGACCGCTCGGCCTCCAGCCGGATCGCGGCGGCTTCGGCGTCGCGCGCGATCCGTTCGGCGCCGGCATGGTCCTTTCGCAGGGTGGCCACCCGCGCTTCGGCTTCGCGCCGGGCCGCTTCGAGGCGCGCGATCTCGGCATCGATCTGCTCGGCGAGGATCCGTGCGCGCTCGAGGCGTGTGCGCGTGTCCGCTTCGCGCGCGCGCAAGGCCGGCAGCGCATCGTTCTGCGAGGTTTCGCGGCCCAGCACGTCGTCGCGAAGCTTTTCGGCGTGGCCAACCGCTGCTTCGGCCTCGGCGAACTGCGCGCGCGCCGCCCGGCGCCGGCGTTCGGCGAGCTCGCGTTCGATGGCGAGATATTCAGCCTCGGCGTCGCGGATCAACCCCGAGATGTTCCGGTAGCGATTGGCCTGGCGGGCCTGCTTGCGCAACTCGGCGAGGCGCGCCTCCTGCTGGGCGCGCAGGTCGTCGGCCCGGAGAAGGTTCTGCTCGGCCGCCCGCAGCTTGAGTTCGGCCTCGTGCCGGCGGGCGTGCAGGCCGGTGATGCCGGCGGCTTCCTCCAGCAGGGCGCGCCGCTCGTCCGGGCGGGCGTTCACCAGGGCGGAAACCCGGCCCTGGCTGATCATCGCAGAATTGCGGGCACCGGAGGCGAGGTCGGCGAACAGGGTCGCGACATCGCGCGCGCGCACTTCGCGCCCGTTGATCCGGTACGAACTGCCGCTGCCGCGCTCGATCTTGCGCGAGACCTGGAGTTCCGGCTCGTTCTGGAACGGAACCGGGGCGAGGCCCGCGGTGTCGGTCAGGGTGATCGACACTTCGGCAAGATTTCGCGCAGCACGCGCCATCGTGCCGGCGAAAATGACGTCCTCCATCTCGCCGCCGCGCAGGGACTTGGCGCTGGCTTCGCCCATCGCCCAGCGCAGCGCGTCGACCACGTTCGACTTGCCGCAGCCGTTCGGCCCAATGATGCCGGTCAGCCCTGGCAGGATGTCGATCGTGGTCGGATCGGCGAAACTCTTGAACCCGCTGATCCGCAGGCGGGCGAAACGCGCGGGCAAGCCGGACCTACGCGGCCTTCAGCCAGGAGGAGAAGGTGTCGAACGAAACCGCTCCCTCCCGCTTGCGGCCATTGATGATGAAGGTCGGGGTCGAATTGACCTTGTAGGTCTTCTCGGCGTCGTTCAGTTCGTTGAGGACGAAGGCGCGCAGCTTCTTGTTGGCTATGGCGGCGTCGAACGTCGTGCGGTCCATGCCGGCGAGGGCGGCGTAGCGGAACAGGGCGTTCTGGTAATCCTTGGGCGTTTTCAGCCCCGGCGCGTAGGCCCATTCATCCTGCGTGCGGAAGAGTTCCGAGATGAACGGATAATATGCCTTCGCCGGCAGCGCGCGGGCGATCTGCGCGGCCCAGAGTGCGTCCTCGTTCAGCGGGAAGTCCTTGAAGACGTAATAGACCTTGCCTGGCTTGACGTAGCTTTCGATGACCTTGGGCAGCGCGTGCGTGGCGAATTCGGCGCAATGCGGACAGTTGAGGGAAAAATATTCATAGACGGTTACGGGGGCATTCGGATTGCCGAGGCTGCGGATCGAATAGGGGGAATCGGCTTTCGTTTCCGCGGCGGCCGCCGGAAAGGCGATCCCCAGAGAGCCTGCGGTCGCAAGCCCACCTACCATTCCTAGTAGCGAACGACGGTCCATGACGATATCTACCTCTATATGTTGTGTAGCGGAAGCGTTCCGCCACGTCGAGCGGAAACGGCGCCTGTGCTGGTCCGATGCATAGCCGATCGCCCCAGGAGTGACGAGAGCGGCGCCGCTTCAATTCAGCGTGGCGCAGGTTTTGAAGCGTGCGCCACCGGATCGGGTTGCCACAGACGATACCTCGGCTATACCGGCGCCATGAATCTCAAGGATCATATCCGCGGCATCCCCGATTTCCCGAAACCGGGGATCCTCTTCTACGATATCTCGACCCTGATCCGCCATGCGGATGCGTGGCAGGTGGCGATGGGACGGCTTGCCAAGGTAGTGCGCGCGCATCACCCGGACCTGCTTGCAGGCGTCGAGAGCCGCGGCTTCATCCTTGCCGCGCCGCTCGCCCTCAAGCTCGGTTGCGGCTTCATCATGCTGCGCAAGCGCGGCAAGTTGCCCGGCGCGACTGTCGGCTACGACTACGATCTCGAGTATGGGCAGGACCGGATCGAGATCCAGGCCGATGCGGTCCAGCCGGGCCAGCGGGTTGTCGTCGTCGATGACCTGCTTGCCACCGGAGGGACGATGGCCGCCGGTATCAAGCTGCTGCGGAAGGTGGGCGCAGAGGTTCCGGCCGCCGCCGCGTTGATCGAGCTGGCGTTCCTGAAAGGCAGGGATCGTCTCGATGTGCCGTTCGAAGCCCTTGTCAGCTACGATCAATAGGTTCGGGCCGCGAGGCCTCGAACCGTGAAGCGCCGTGCCGCGCTCGGTGCGCTTGGAACGATCATCGCCGGCTCTGCCCTACCTTTTGCGCGCGCCAGCGATCTCCCTACGCCTGCCAACGCGATCTTTGCCGATACATTTGGCGGGTCCTACCGGATTGTTGTCGGTGGCCTGCCTGGCGGGCAGGCCGATCGCTGGGGGCGCGCGATTGCGCTTGGCCTGGAGAAAATCCTCTCACCCAGAACGCCGCTCCGCATCGAGACCGTCGGCGGGCAAGATGGGGTGACCGGCGCAAATCGCCTGCAGACATTGATGGTATCCGACGGTCATACGGCCGCGCTGTTGCCGGGCGAGTCGTCGATTGCTTTCCTGACCGGCGATCCGCGCGTGCATTTCCGGCCGGGTGAGTGGATTCCGATCCTCGCCGGACTCAGTTCCGGCGTGATCGTGTTGCGCGGCGGGGCTGGCCGACTGGCGCAAGCGGCGCCGGTCCGCCTTGCCGCCGCCGCGCCGGAAAGTCCGGACCTGGCCGCCATTCTGGCGTTCGAGCGTTTGGGGGTGCCGATTTCGCCGATTTTCGGACTGCGCGGCACGACGGCCGTGGCGCGCGCGTTCGGGCTTGGCGAAGTCGACGCGGTGATGCTGACTGGTGAGGATATTCCTGCCGATCTCGCATCCCTCCAGGCCGAAGGTGGCGTGGCGATCTGTTCACTCGGTACCGTTGACCAGGCGGGACGAACAGTACGGGATCCGCGTTTCGCGAACGTGCCGACAGTTGCCGAGCTTGCCGGGATACGGCACGCGAAGGCGCTGTCGCCACCGCTCGAGCGGGCGTTCCAGGGCGTCGCGGCGGCGAGCCGCCTCGATTTCATCATGGTTTTGCCGCATCTGACGCCGGCGGCGTCGGTCGCGCTCTGGCGGCAGGCTGCACTTGGGGCGATTCAGGGATCCGCCTTGCAATCGGCGGCGACGGCGAGCGCAATCAGCCTGACCGTTAACGGTGCGGCGGTCGCGCTGGCGCCGATCGCCGCGTCGCCCGAAGCGCTGCTGGCGCTGCGCCAATTCCTGTTCACGCGGTTCGGCTGGCGGCCCAGCTGATGCGCGGTCCGTCCGGGGCGGCAGCCTGAATGGCGAAGAGTGCCACCCGTTTTGTCTGCAATGAGTGCGGTGCCGTGGCGCCGAAATGGGCCGGAAGGTGCGAGGCCTGCGGCGCATGGAACACGCTCGAGCCGCAGGCGGTCGTGCCCACCGGCACCGGACGCAAGGCGGCGGTTCAGGCCGGGCGGGGGATCGACTTCGTCGGTCTGGCCGGGGAGACGCCGCCGCCGCCGCGGATTCCGCTCGGAATCGAGGAGTTCGATCGTGTGCTCGGCGGTGGCATGGTGCCGGCCTCTGCCATTCTTGTCGGCGGCGATCCGGGAATCGGGAAATCGACGCTCCTGTTGCAGGCGGCGGCCCGGCTTGCCGCTTCCGGGCGGCGGGTGCTGTATGTGTCGGGCGAGGAGTCGGTCGCGCAGATCAGGCTTCGCGCCGAACGGCTCGATCTCAAGACGGCGCCGGTCAATCTGGCTTCGGCAACGGTGCTGGCCGATATTCTGGGGTCATTGCGCGCCGAACGTGACGCGGCGCTGGTCGTGATCGACAGTATCCAGACGATCTGGGACGAGACAGTCGAGTCTGCGCCCGGTACGGTCAGCCAGGTGCGCGCCAATGCCTTCGCCCTGATCCAGGCCGCGAAGACGCAGGGATTCGCGCTGATGCTCGTTGGCCATGTGACCAAGGAGGGCGCGCTCGCCGGACCGCGCGTGCTGGAGCACATGGTGGATGTGGTGCTGCACTTCGAAGGTGATCGCGGCCACCAGTTCCGGATCCTGCGCGGAGCAAAAAACCGGTTCGGCGCGACCGACGAGATCGGCGTCTTCGAGATGACCGGACGGGGGCTGGCCGAGGTGGCGAACCCTTCGGCCCTGTTTCTTGCCGAGCGGCATGGCAACGTGACCGGCAGCGCGGTGTTTGCCGGCCTTGAAGGATCGCGCCCGGTGCTGATGGAGGTGCAGGCGCTGCTCTCCGCCAATGGCGCGGGCTCGGCGCGGCGCTCGGTGATCGGCTGGGACCAAGGGCGGCTGTCGATGCTGCTGGCGGTGCTCGATGCGCGCTGCGGCCTGAAACTGGGCGGGCATGACGTCTATCTCAATGTCGCCGGCGGGTTGCGCGTCTCGGAACCGGCCGCGGACCTCGCCGTGGCCGCCGCGCTGATCTCCGCCGCGAGCGGCGTGCCCGCCGATCCGGAGACGGTGTTTTTCGGCGAGATCGGATTGTCGGGCGAATTGCGGCAGGTGGCGCAGGTGGAATTGCGGCTCAAGGAGGCGGCGAAGCTCGGCTTCGGCCGGGCGGCCCTACCGCGTCGTGTCGCCGGCGGGACGAGGCGGTTGTCGGCGCCGGAGGGGATGGTTCTCGCGGAATACGGGCATCTGAGCGATCTTGTCGCGGCCATGGGCGCAGTGACCGGCAATGGGGAGGAGGCGTGATGACCTGGGCTGACGGTATCGCGATCGGTGTCGTTCTTTTGTCCGGCCTACTGGCGCTGGCCCGTGGCTTTGTGCGCGAGGTGCTGGGCATCGGCGCCTGGATTGGCGCGGGCCTGGCTGCTTTCGTCTCTTACCCGCTGGTCGAACCCCAGATCACCGGCATTGTGGGAAACCCCAAACTGGTTCTGCCGGTGTCGATCGGGATCGTGTTCATCGTTGTTCTGATCGTCCTGTCGATCCTGAGCGCATGGCTTGGTTCGATGGTGCGGGATTCGGTGCTTTCAGGCGTCGATCGCACGCTGGGGCTCGCGTTCGGCCTCGTGCGCGGGGCGGTGATCGTCTGTCTCGCCTATATCGCCCTTTCGATCTTTCTCCAGCCATCCGAATGGCCGTCGGCGATCCGGCGGGCGAAATTCCTCACCTACGCGGAGAACGGATCGGCTTTCCTGGTGGCGTTCTTGCCGGCGGCCTACCGGCCGCACGTCGACAGGATCGGCCCTGCGGCGGCGCCGGCCGCTGCGCCGGTCAGTTCCGCCGCAGGCGGAACAGGACCCAGCCAGTAAGGTTGGGCATGGTTCGATCCTCGACAGGGCCGAACCTAGGCATTATGTGACAGTTTCCGGTCGCAAGGGGATCAGGCGGCGTGACACAATCCGAAAATCCAGTCATTCGCGACGACGATGACAAGCTGCACGAGGAGTGTGGCGTCGTTGGCGTCTGGAACGTCACCGATGCGGCGGCGATCACGGCGCTTGGTCTGCACGCGCTCCAGCATCGCGGCCAGGAGGCGACAGGCATCGTCACCCATGACGGGGTGCGTTTTCACGCGCACAAGGGGATTGGCCTGGTCGGTGACAATTACGGCGATGCCAAGGTCATGGCGGGTTTGCCTGGCACGCGGGCGATCGGACACAACCGCTATGCGACGACCGGCGCAACGCTTCTGCGCAATGTGCAGCCATTGTTCGCCGAATTCGAGTTCGGTGGTCTGGCTGTCGGCCATAATGGCAACCTGACCAATGCCCATACGCTGAAGCGCGCCCTGGTGCGGCGGGGCTGTCTGTTCCAGTCGACGACCGACTCGGAGGTTTTCGTTCATCTGATCGCGATCAGCCTCTATGCGACAGTGCTCGACCGTCTGATCGACGCGCTCAAGCAGGTCCAGGGTGCGTACTCGCTGGTTGCCCTGACCAATGACATGCTGATTGGCGTAAGGGACCCGCTTGGGGTCCGGCCTTTGATCCTCGGCCGCACGCACGGTGCCGATGGAAGCGGGCCGGGCTGGGTGCTGGCATCGGAAAGCTGCGCGCTGGAGATGGTCGGCGCCGAGTTCGTGCGCGATATCGAGCCTGGCGAGATCGTTGCGATCGACCGTGGCGGGGTGCGGAGCCTCAAGCCGTTCGTGCCGCAGAAGCCGCGCTTCTGCGTGTTCGAATATATCTACTTCGCGCGTCCTGATTCGATCGTCGACGGCATGTCGGTCTATGCCGCGCGCAAGCGCATAGGCAGCGAACTGGCGCAGGAATCGCCGGTGGAAGCCGACCTGATCGTCCCGGTTCCGGATTCTGGCGTGCCGGCGGCGATGGGTTATGCCGAGCGGAGCGGCATTCCCTTCGAACTGGGCATTATCCGTAACCATTATGTCGGGCGGACCTTCATCGAGCCGACCGATCAGATCCGCCATCTCGGCGTGCGGCTCAAGCATTCGGCGAACCGGCCGGCGCTCGAGGGCAAGCGCGTCGTGCTGGTGGACGATTCGATCGTGCGCGGCACGACGTCGAAGAAGATCGTCGAGATGGTGCGCGCGGCAGGGGCGCGCGAAGTGCATATGCGGATTTCCTCGCCCCCGACAACGCATTCCTGCTTCTATGGCATCGACACGCCTGAGCGCGGCAAGCTGCTCGCCGCCCGCAACAGCGAAGCCGAGATGGCCGCGCTGATCGGCGTGGACAGCCTGGCGTTCATCTCGATCGACGGGCTGTATCGCGCGCTTGGCCACCAGGGGCGCGACGCCGCTGATCCGGCCTATTGCGATGCCTGCTTCAGCGGTGATTATCCTATTCCGTTGACCGACCACGCCGAGCCGCGGGACGCGCAACTCTCGCTGCTGGCCGAACTGGCCTGACAAGGTTGCGCCGGAGCATGGTGCATGACGCTGGTGGATCAGATCAGGGCGATTATGAGCACGATGAAGACACGGATGCCGACAGCCGGTGAGGCGCTGCCGGGGCGGGCGACGCCGATGCCGATTCCGGAATTCCACTACGTCAGCGGCGCGCGGCTCGCAGAGCCCTATCCGCCAGGATCGGAAGTCGCGATCTTCGGTCTTGGCTGTTTCTGGGGCGCGGAACGCAAGTTCTGGCAAGCGCCGGGCGTGCTGGTCACGGCCGTGGGCTATGCTGGCGGATTTACGCCGAACCCCACCTATGAGGAGGTGTGTTCCGGTCGCACGGGCCATGCCGAAGTCGTGCTGGTCGTGTTCGATCCGCGGGCGACCTCATATCAGAACCTGTTGAAGCTGTTCTGGGAAAACCATGACCCGACGCAGGGCATGCGCCAGGGTGGTGACATTGGCACGCAGTATCGCTCGGCGATCTACGCCTTGTCCGACGAACAGCTTCGCCTCGCCGAGTTGTCCCGCGACGCGTATCAGAACGTGCTGTCCGAGGCCGGTTTCGGCAGAATCACGACAGAAATCCTCCCCGCGCCGACGTTCTTTTTCGCCGAAGCCTATCACCAGCAATATCTGGCCAAGAACCCTGACGGTTATTGCGGGCTTGGCGGGACAGGAGTGACCTGTCCCGCTGGTGTCATGCCCGCCGATTGAAAACCTGCCGATTGAAAACCTGAGGTATCATTTCAGGCCGGCAGGCTGCGGCGCTTGGTTCAGTGAACCGAGACTGGCGCCAGTTCGTGCTGGACGATCGCGGCACGGGCAACGCTGTTGTCGGCTGCGACGGCCATAGGCACGCCGTTGGCGGCGAAGACGCCGAAGGCCGGTCCGTTCGGTGTCATGATCGGGCGGACATAGGCGATTTCCTCGAGTCCGAGTTCGGCGAGCTGGGCCTCGGTGATCTGATGCGGATCGAGAAACGCCTGGAACGGCGCGTCTTCGGCGATACCGTCATGGGTCTTGATGTTCATGTCAGGAACCCTCCTGAAGTTCACGCCCAACGATGCGCGACGCAACTGCATCACTGTCGAGCGTGCGTGCTGAGCTGGCGCCGTTTTGGCCGCCTGCTCCCTTCTTGATGGCGATCGTGCGGATCTTCGCTTCCGGCAATGGCCGGGCGAGGTCGATATGCAGGAGCCCGTTATCGAGCCAGGCGCCCTTGACCTCGATACCTTCCGCGAGAACGAAAGCCCGCTGGAACTGACGCGCGGCTATTCCGCGATGCAGGAAGATACGCCCCTGCATGTCGTCGTTCTGGCGGCCCCGGATCACCAGCTGGTTGTCTTCCTGCGTGATCTGGAGATCGTCCATCGTGAAACCGGCAACGGCGATGGTGATCCGCAGGCTTGTCGAGCTGAGTTGCTCGATGTTGTAGGGCGGATACCCTTCCGACGACGTCTTGGCGGCACGTTCGATCACCTGTTCAAGATGATCAAAGCCCAGAAACAAGGGCGAAGTAAAAACGCGAGTTGTCAAAGCCTCCTCCTTTCGAGCGAGACAAGCGAAACCCGGACGGCGTTTCGCACCTCCGAAATGGGCATAAATCGCGTCCATTGCAAGTACCGATTGATCGGGCGCGGCGGCGGGGCTACATGCCGGCCATGAGTGCGACGACCGATATTGCGGATGCCGGAATCCCGGAGATCCTGATTGTTCCCGACAAGCGGCTGCGGATGAAAGCGCGCCGTGTGGTCGGCGCGGACCGTGACGACGTGGCGGAACTGGTGCCGCGGATGTTCGCAGCGATGTACCGCGCGCCGGGTATCGGCCTCGCTGCGCCGCAGATCGGCGTGTCGCTGCGTCTGGTGGTGATGGATCTGGCGCCGGACGACCAGAAGCAGCCGATGGTCATGATCAATCCCGAGATCACGGCGCGGAGCGAAGAACTCGTCTCGCGCGAGGAGGGCTGCCTGTCGCTGCCGGGTCAGTATGCCGAGGTGATCCGGCCGGGGCAGATCAGCGTGGCATTCGAGGACGAGGACGGCAAGAAGCGAACGATCGATGCCGACGGGTTGCTGGCGGCCTGCATCCAGCACGAGATCGATCATCTCGACGGGGTCCTGTTCGTCGATCATCTGTCGGCGCTCAAACGGAACATGATCCTGCGCAAGCTCGCGAAGGATCTGCGCGAAAAGGCCGCGCGGAAGCCGGCACGCTGATGCGTCTCGCGTTCATGGGATCGCCTGGATTCGCGGTGCCGGCGCTGCGGGCGCTGCATGCGGCGGGCCATGATATCGTCGCGGTCTATTGCCAGCCGCCGCGACCGGTCGGGCGGGGCCATCGCATTCACAAATGCCCGGTTCATGAGGCTGCGGAGGCGCTCGGCCTGACGGTGCGGACGCCGGAGCGCCTGCGCCGGGATGATGCCGAGCGGGCCTATTTTCGCGCGCTCGACCTCGATGCCGCAGTCGTCGCCGCCTATGGACAGATTCTTCCAGCGGACATGCTGGTCGCCCCGCGACGCGGCTGCATCAATATCCACGCGAGTCTGCTGCCGCGCTGGCGTGGAGCCGCGCCGATCCATGCCGCGATTCTTGCGGGGGATGCGCAGACCGGCGTGACCATCATGCAGATGGATGAGGGGCTCGACACCGGGGCGACGCTGCTGGCCGAAGCGGTGCCGATCGGCCCTGAGGATACAACGGTGGATCTGCTTGACCGGCTCGCCGATCTGGGTGCCGCGCTGGTCATCAAGGTGCTTGACGGGAATTTTCCGCCTGTGCCGCAACCGGAGGGGGGGGTGACCTATGCTCCGAAACTCTCGAAGGCGGACGCGGAGATCGACTGGTCGGCATCTGCCGCAGTGATTCTGCGGCGGATTCGGGCATTCCGGCCTTGGCCGGGAACGGAGACGCGGCTCGACGGCGAGGCGCTCAAGATTATCCGCGCCGAACCGGCGGCGGGGCAGGGCGAACCGGGAACGGTGCTTGATGACCGCCTGGCCATTGCCTGCGGCGATGCTGCGATACGGCCGACTCTTGTTCAGCGCGCGGGGCGGGCCGCAATGCCGGCCGAGGCGTTCCTGCGCGGCCATCCGGTCGCCATCGGGACGCGTCTGGGGTGAGGCGCTGGGCGCTCAGGCTCGAATATGACGGCCGGGGCTTTGTGGGCTGGCAGCGCCAGGAGAACGGGCTGTCGGTGCAGGAAGTGCTGGAGACGGCCGCATCCCGGCTATGTGGCGGCGATGTGCCTGACAGCGTGGTTGCTGGCCGCACCGATGCCGGTGTTCATGCCGCTGGACAGGTCGCGGCGCTGGAACTACCGGACCGGCTCGATGCGCGGGCGGTACGCGAAGCGCTGAATTTCCACATGAAGCCGCACGCGGTGGCGGTAATCGAGGCGGCGCCTGCGCCGTCGGCGGCGTGGAGTCCGCGATTTTCGGCGATCGGGCGGGCCTATCGCTATTTGATTCTTAATCGATCCGCCCGGCCGGCCCTGCGGGATGGGTTCGTCTGGCACGTGAAGGCGCCGCTCGATGCTCCGGCCATGCACGAAGCGGCCCAGTCGCTGCTGGGACGCCACGATTTCACCAGTTTCCGGGCCAGCTCGTGCCAGGCGAATTCGCCGCTGCGCACGCTCGATCGGCTCGATGTCCGGCGGGACGGCGAAACGGTCGTGATCGAGGCGGAGGCACGCAGTTTTCTTCACCACCAGGTGCGGAACATGGTTGGAACACTCAAGCTGGTGGGTGAGGGGCGCTGGCGCGTCGGTCGCGTGGCCGAGGCGCTCGCGGCGCGCGATCGCTCGGCGGCGGGGCCGACCGCACCGCCGGATGGGCTGGTGCTGGTCGCGGTCCGCTACGAGGTTGATCCGTTCCCGCGGAACTGACCCCCCGATGGGGATGGCGCTTGTTCTGTTGCCTTGACAGCCCGATATCGTCTAGAGCGAAGATCTCGTATTCGCGTTTCTTCCACAACGACAGGAGAGCGACATAGCCAGACTACCCGTTCCGCCGAGCCCGCCCAGCCGCGAAGGCCCGCGCGTCAATGAAGACATTCGTGTGCCCCAGGTCCGTCTCATCGACCAGGATGGTGAAATGCTGGGGGTGATGAGCACCAGAGAGGCGCAGCGCCGCGCCGGCGAGGTGGGACTGGACCTCGTTGAAATCAGCCCGAACGCGGACCCGCCGGTCTGCAAGCTGCTCGATTATGGCAAGTTCAAGTACGAGCAGCAGAAGAAAAAGAACGAGGCGCGCAAGAAGCAGAAAGTGATCGAGATCAAGGAGATCAAGGTCCGCCCGAACATCGACGAGAACGATTATCAGGTGAAGCTGCGCGCCATGAAGAGCTTTATCGGCGATGGGGACAAGGTGAAGGTCACGCTGCGGTTCCGCGGGCGTGAAATGGCGCATCAGGAACTCGGCGTGAAGGTGCTCGAGCGCATCCGACTCGATATGGAAACCGATACCAAGGTCGAGCAGATGCCGAAGATGGAAAACCGTCAGATGATCATGGTGCTCAGCCCGCGCTGAGCACCCGCGCAGCGTCATGCTGGGTTTTGTGACTGGACTGACTGCGGAAGCCGCCCTGCTGCGTGGGGTAAGAGCCAGGGTGGTTGTCGGCGGCGGAACTCCTGACGGTGCCCTGCATGCTGCCCGAACTCTGGCTCAGGACAAAGCGGTTTCGGCGCTGATCAGCTTTGGTCTTGCCGGAGGACTGGATCCGGGCCTTGCGGCGGGAACGCTTCTTGTGCCGCGAAAGGTCCTTGATTCACAAAAGGCTACGTATTCTTGCGAGCTCCGGCTGACGGAGATGTTCGGGGGGGCGACTGTGGATGCCCTGATCGGTGGCGGGAGCGTGGCCGTGACCCCTGAACACAAGCGGGTGCTGTTCGCGTCGACCGGAGCTGCCGCGATCGATCTCGAATCAGCGGCCGTTGCGCGTGTTGCCGCCGAGTACGGTCTGGATTTTGCCGTATTGCGCGCGATTGCCGATCCAGCGCGACGGCGTTTGCCGCCGGCTGCCCTCGTGGCGCTCGGCCCCGACGGCCGAATCTCCATCGAACAGGTCCTGAAAAGCGTTTTCCGCCGGCCCGCGCAGATCCCGGATCTGATCGCGCTTGGCCGTGAAGCCGCCGCCGCGCGCCGGACTCTGCAGCGCACGCTCGAGTTCTACAGGTCGAGGGTCAACACCACCGGGACGTGATCGGAACCGCGTTCCCAGTCCCGGGCGTCCTGAAGAATGGCATGGCGCGCCAGATTGCCGATCAGGTCCGTCGAGACCCAGATGTGATCGAGTCGCCGGCCCCTGTTGGAGGCCCGCCAGTCCCTGTTCCGATAAGACCACCAGGTGAAAAGCTTCTGGTCATCGGGGACGAAATGCCGGATGGCGTCGATGAAACCTTCGGCCCGCCAGGCGTTCAGACCCTCGGTTTCCGGCGGCGTATGGCTAACGACGTTCAATAGCTGCTTGTGGCTCCAGACATCGTTTTCCAGCGGCGCGATATTCAGATCACCCACCAGCATGGTGCGATGCGGGCGGTTCATTGCGAAGTGGTCGCGGGCTTCCGCAATGAAATCGAGCTTGTGCCCATATTTCGGGTTCTCTGCCCGATCAGGGATATCGCCGCCGGCAGGGACGTAGAAATTGTGCAGCACAAGCGGATCGGTTCCGGTATCGATTCTCGCGGCAATGTGCCGGCAGTCCGATTTCATGCACCAGTCGGGCGTAGCCTCGACCGCTGTAAGCGGAAGGCGGGAGAGGATCGCAACGCCGTTATAACCTTTCATGCCGCGTTTGAGCACATGAGGCAGGCCGAGTGCCGCGCCGAGGTCTTCCGGGAAAAGGTCGTCGGGGACCTTGGTTTCCTGCAGGCAAACGATATCGGGCGCGGCCTGATCCATGAGACTATGCAGCAGATCCCGACGGAGTCGAACCGAATTTATGTTCCAGGTCGCGACGGTCAGAGCGGTCATGCGAGGGTGAATTCCAGTTCGCCGACGCCATCGATGACGCCGTAAACGCGGTCGCCTGGTTGGATCTGGCCGACGCCATCGGGCGTGCCGGTATAGATCAGATCGCCCGGCTTCAGTTCCACGAGGGACGAGAGGAACGAGATAATGTCGGCGACCGGCCAGATCATGTCGGACAGATCGCCGTTCTGGCGCCGCTCGCCATTCACCGCGAGGGAGATGCGGCCAGCAGCAGGATGACCAATTCGTGCGGCCGGAACAATGAGGCTGATCGGCGCAGAGAGATCGAAACCCTTGCTCATGTCCCACGGACGGCGAAGCGACTTTGCTTCGTCCTGCAGATCCCGGCGGGTCAGATCCACGCCGGCCGCATAGCCATAGATATGGGCCAGCGCCGCGTCGGACGGGATATCCCGGCCGCCTGCGCCCAGCGCCACGACGAGTTCCATCTCGTGATGAAGGTTCTGCGTTGCCGAAGGGAAGGGGACGCTGTCGCCCAGCGCAATCGCATCGGCGGGTTTGGTGAAGAAGAACGGCGGCTCGCGATTCGGATCGCCCCCCATTTCCCGCGTGTGCGCCGCGTAATTGCGGCCGACACAGAAGATGCGTCGGACCGGGAAGAGCCCACCGCCTGCAACGGGAACAGCCGGTATTGCCGGCGGTGCGATCACGAATTCGGACATATTCTGTTCCTGCCTTTGTTGTGACTGATCAGACCGCCTTGTTCACGGCGGCCCCGAAGCTCTCGAAAATGCGGCGGGATGCCGCATCATGTTCGAAATCATATTCCGGATGCCATTGCACACCGACCAGATAGCCCGGACCGGTCCCTGTCACCGCTTCAATGGTTCCATCCGTGGCGCGGGCCTCGACCAGCAGGCCGGGGGCCAGCCGGTCGATTCCCTGATTGTGAAGGGAGTTGACGGAGAGAAGGTTGCTTTCCACGATCCGGGCGAGACGTCCGCCGGAGCGCAACGTGACGTGATGGGCCTTTCCGGTTCGCACCGGGGCGTGTGGCTGCATCGGCGTCGAATGGTCGATGCGCCCAGGCAGATCCTGCAACCGCTGATGCAACGTGCCGCCGAGGGCGACATTCAGTTCCTGGAGGCCGCGGCAGATGGCCAGAACCGGCAGGCCCCTTGCGACCGCGCCACGGACAAGCGGCAGCGTCACGCGGTCTCGTTCCGGATCCTCGGGCGCGTCGTCCGGCGGTTGCGGTGGGCCGCCGTAGAACACCGCCGCCACATTGCTGCGGCTACCGGTCAGGATCAGCCCGTCCAGCCGGTCAAGCAGGGTGTCGACATGCGAACGGTCGCCATTGGCCGGAATCAGAACAGGGACGCCACCGATGACCAGGTCGACGGCCCGGACATATGTGTCCGAGGCCGCATGATTGAGCATTCCGAAAACGCCGAAGAGCTTTCGGCAACAGGAAATGCCGATCAGTTTCGATGACCGCGATATCATGCTCGACTTTCTCGCAAATCCGGAACGCCGTGTCAGCATCGCGCTGGGGACTGCCAGAGTTGCGGCCGTGGTTGCCGCCTGGGCTTCCACGGGTTCAGTTCGTGTTGTAGCCGGGAACGAATTCGAAGGTTTTGTCGGGGAACGGTGCGGCCGGCTTCAGGTCGTACAAGCTGACCTGGGTCACGCGGTCTTGCGCGTCGGTAAGCCGCCATTGCCGCAACTCGATCGGATTGGTCGAGAAGACGAGGGTGATGTGGCCCTGCGCTTCCCTGCCCGCCCGCGTCAGCGTGACCTGGATTTCCCCTGGTGGCGTCGAGACGCGCAGGAGCTTGACATCGCCGCCGAAGGTTATGTGCTTGGCGAGAAGGATGCCGAGAGGCGTGGACGACAGCGGAATGTTGGTTGTCTGGTCCAGCTGCGGATCGTGATACACAAGCAACCCGAAGCCCGCGACGAGCAGTTGAGGGTCCGGCTTGTCATATTCGAACCGCATTTTCCCAGGGCGCTGCACGATGGCGGTGCCGGTTCGGACGGAACCATCGGGGCCAACCTGCATGAAGCGGGCGGTGACGGTCTTCAGGCTGTTCAGGTAATCGAGAACTTTACCCAGGACCTGCTGTGTGTGGCCGGACGAAAGGGGGGCCGACCACGCAGGGGAAAAGGATGCCGCAACGCCGGTTGCGGCAATGCCCAGCAAAGCTCTTCTGGCAATCATTCCGTTCCCGTATTCCACTCAGTTTGCCGCGACCGAACGGCGGCTCGTCTGCTCCGGACGGCTGCGTCCGTCACTTGTCACCTCGGTCATGACGCTACGGATTTCCCGCAGAAAAGCCGAACCTTTGGTCGTGCGCTGCACCAGAACGCTGCGGCGATCCGACGGATCGACCTTCCGGCGGGCGAGATCGAGATCGGACAGACGGTCGAGGGCCCGGGTGATGGCGGGCTTCGACACGTTGAGTTCGCTCGCAAGCCCGCGGACGGTATGAGCGTCATCATTCAGATAACAAGTGAGGAATACGCCGAGCTGTCGTGCCGACAGGTCGACCCCCTCACGTCTCACCAGAGCAACGATCGTGTCTCGTAGAACCCCGACGAGCTCCTCAGAATTCATTTGCTGGCCCATGCAACTTTTTCTCCTCTCCGGTTGTCTGACGCTCATGATCACCAGAGGGAACTGGCGGTCTCAGGCCTCCCAAAAAGGGACGATCGAATTACGTGCAGCCTTGTCTCAGGAGGACAACCTGAGATCAATTATGAATCCTGAAGCTTACGCACAAGACATTGAAACATGAAAACATTGCAATTCCATTGCCGAATATTTGCCTTAATTCATGGGTCATTATCAAGGCCGTTTCGTGGTCGATACGCTGGCAAGGGCTTCGATGGCGCCAAAAGTGGCCTGAAGGGCCTGCGCCTCGCCGCCCTCAGGCTTTCCCGCTCTGGTAGAGTCGTTCCACGCGTAGGTGTCGATATGTGCCCAGGGCGTTCCGGAGGGGACGAAGCGGCGCAGGAACAGGGCTGCGATGATCGCCCCGGCGAACGGCTTCGAGGCGACCGAATTCAGGTCAGCGGTTGGGCTGTCCAGCCAGGATTCGTAACCTTGCCATAACGGCAGGCGCCAGAGCGGATCATCGGCGGCCGTGCCCGCCGCTAAGAGCCCGTTGGCGAGCGCATCATCATTCGAGAAAAGTGCCGGCAGATCCGGCCCGAGGGCAACGCGGGCCGCCCCCGTCAGCGTCGCGAAATCGATCAGCCAATGGGGCTTTGCGTCGGCTGCGTCGGCTAGCAGGTCGGCCAGGACCAGTCGGCCCTCGGCGTCGGTGTTGCCTACCTCCACATTCAGGCCCGCGCGCGTGCGGATGATGTCGAGGGGGCGCATCGCGTGTCCGGACACGCTGTTCTCAACGCAGCCGATCCGCACATCGAGCCGAACCGGAAGATTCAGCGCCATCACGGCCTGCGCGACTCCGAGGGCAATTGCGGCGCCGCCCATATCCTTCTTCATCCGTAACATTGCGGCGCTCGGCTTGAGGTCGTAACCGCCGGAATCAAAACAAACTCCCTTGCCGCAAAGCGAGATCAGCGGATGAGAACTGTCGCTGCCCCAGTTGAACTGCAGGACCTCCGGTGGGCGCTCTGAACCGGCGCCCACCGCGTGCACCGCGGGATATCCGTCTTCAAGTTCCGCGCCTCTGATTCGCCTGACGGCGGCGCCGTAGCGTTCCGCCAGGGTGGTTCCCGCATCGGCTAGATCGGAAGGGCCGAGATGATTGGCTGGTGTATTGATGAGGTCGCGCGCGAAGCAGATCGCGGACGCGAGGTGCCGGGCCCGGTCGGGCGCGTGGTCGACCGAAATCCGAGGCAGAGGAGGCCGGGGCCTACGAAACCGCTCGAATCGGTAGGTACCCAGGGCAATTCCAAGCCATGCCTGGCCAGGATCGTAGTCGCCTGGCAGCAGCGACCATTCGGCGCCCGGCGGCAACTTCGTGTGCAAATCGCCGAACGTGGCCTGGGTAGGTCGGTCGCCAAGCCCGAGCAATGCACCCGAACAGCCATTCGGGCCGTGTAGGAGAACCACCGCAGAGGCCTGCCCCGTAAATCCCTGCATGCGGACAGATGCTGCGGTCGGCGTATCTGCGGTGGCGAGAAACGGTTCCACGGCATCCGGACGCAGCGCCCGGATCGGTAGCCTGGGGCCGGAATGTGATGTCTGGGGATCAGGAGTGAGAATCATCATGGTTTCCGCACGTTATAACAGGCGTATCGGTCACGTCGTTGCTGAGCCGCAAATCCGGTGCGAGAATGCCGGAAACCGCAGGTGATCGGCAACTCTTGACCGACATCGATCGAAGCCTGAATGCCCGGTCGCAGCAGGCTGAAAACATTGGATCATTTCGTTCGGAAAGTTGTCCACTCCTGGATGTGACGCATATAACTCCGATGTCATCTTCCACAGGCCTCTTTTTTTTACTTTTGGCAATTCTGGAATGTTTTAATATCAGAGCCTTAGAGAGATCATCGGATCGGGCCGTAAATTTCCTGAGAGGGGTTGACTGGTCAGTCACATCTCCATTCTTGCAAACCATGCACAGACTTATCCACAACCTTACGGTGCCAATGGACCAGGATGATGAGTGATACGCAGCGACCCGCGCCAAAGGGGATTGAAGTGATCTCAGGCGCGCTCGTCTCCATGCCGGCGGCGCCTGGCGTATACCGGATGCTCGATCTCTCCGGAAACGCGCTTTATGTTGGCAAGGCGCGCAGCCTGAAGAAAAGAGTCACGACCTATACGCAAATCGCACGTTTGCCCGAACGGTTGCGGCGCATGGTGTCGGAAACCTCCACCGTCGAGATCATCACCACCCATACGGAAGCCGAGGCGCTGCTTCTTGAAGCCAATTTAATCAAGAGGTTGAAGCCTAAATACAATATCCTGCTGAGGGATGACAAATCCTATCCCTGGTTGGTGATCACGGAGGATGGGGAGTTTCCCCAACTCGCGAAGCACCGCGGCGCACAAGTGCGCAAGGGGCGCTACTGGGGGCCGTTCGCTTCGGCGTGGTCGGTGAACCAGACGATCCAGGCGCTGCAGCGTGTCTTTTTGCTCCGTACATGCCCCGATACGGTCTTCGCCAATCGCACGCGGCCCTGCCTCCTGTTCCAGATCAAGCGATGCTCGGCTCCGTGCGTCGGGCGCATCGATGCCGAGGCCTATGGGGCGCTGGTCCGCCAGGCGAGTGATTTTCTGTCCGGCCGCGCGGGGACGGTGCAGCACGATCTGGCCGCCGCAATGGCAGCTGCCGCGGACGTCATGGAATACGAGCGTGCGGCGGCGATCCGGGATCGCATCCGTGGCCTTGCGCACATTCGCGGCGGTGACGTGATCAACCCCGAAAGTGTTGGCGATGCCGATGTGATCGCGATCCATCAGGCGGCGGGTCAGTCCTGTCTTCAGGTCTTCTTCATCCGAGGCGGGCGGAATTATGGCAACCGGAGTTTCTTTCCCACCCAGGCCCAGGGAGCCACGCCGGGCGATGTACTCGGTGCGTTCATTGCCCAGTTTTATGACGACAAGACACCGCCTCCTCTCATTTTGCTCAGCAACACCGTCCCCCAGGCCGACCTGCTCAAGGATGCGCTTGGTCTCAAGGCAGGGTACAAGGTTGAACTTGCCGTGCCGCAGCGCGGTGAGAAGCGCCATGTCGTCGAGCACGCGGCAACCAATGCCCGGGAAGCACTCGAGCGAAAGCTGGCGGAGTCCGCGGGGCAGGAAAAACTGCTTGCGGCGACGGCCGCTCTGTTCGGTCTTGAGGGAAATCCGGAACGGATCGAGGTTTACGACAACTCTCACATCATGGGCACCAATGCCTATGGTGTGATGATCGTTGCCGGTCCCGAGGGCTTCATCAAACCGGCTTATCGGCGCTTCTCGATCAAGGGGCCGATCACGCCGGGCGACGATTTCGCAATGATGCGCGAGGTGCTGACGCGTCGCTTTGTCCGGGCGACGGCCGAAGACCCGTCGCGTGAAGATGGCACCTGGCCGGATCTTGTCGTGATAGATGGCGGCGCCGGGCAATTATCGGCGGCGCGCGCGGTACTGGACGAACTCGGGGTAAGCGATGTTCCGCTGGTCGCGATCGCCAAGGGGCCCGATCGTGACGCGGGGCGTGAATGGTTTCATCTGCCGGACCGTTCTCCCTTTCAACTGCCGCCCCGTGACCCCGTGCTTTATTTTCTCCAGAGGTTGCGCGACGAGGCGCACCGCTATGCGATCACGACCCATCGAGCGAGTCGCAGCCGCAAAATCACCACGAGTGAGCTAGATGGCATTCCTGGTATCGGATCGGCGCGAAAGAAGGCCCTGCTCAATCATTTCGGTTCGGCACGGGGCGTGCGCCAGGCCGGATTGAAGGATCTGGAAGCTGTCTCCGGCATAAACCGGACGACGGCCCGACTGATTTACGGATACTTCAACCCGGATGCTCGATTTGACGATCTTCCCGCAGGAGGAATCCGGAAAGATTGACGGCGGGTTGAAAATTTCATCGACACAACTTAAGGTTTAATGTTAAATACAACCACAGAGTTGTATTTTGCATTTGATGCACCTTAAGGAGTGGTCATGTCAGACACGATCAGCGGCACCGTGCTCTCCGGGGTTACCCTATCGTCAGCGCAGTATGCCGACCCGGTGGCCATCGAAGGCATCATCGACGTGGCTGGGGGAAATGCCCTCGTGGCGCCCCTGACGTGGACAATCGACGTGACCGGGACAATCGCCGCATCAGATGACGGAGGAGTTCTGCTTCTTGCAGGCGGTCAAATCGACAATCATGGCCTGGTGACCGCCGCGAGCGATGCCGTGTTGTCCACGTCGGGTCGTGCTTTCGACATCCAGAACGAGGCCAGCGGAACCCTCGCGAGTGCCTCTGGCGATGCGGTGAAGCTGAGTGGCGGCGTGACGGGAAGCACCCTGCTGAATGCCGGCCTGATCTCCGCGGGGAACGCCGGAATCGGTCTTCAGATCGGCGCGGCGGTAGCCGTCAATGAGGCGGGAGGGGTGATCGAAGGCGGGGCCGCGGGCGTGGTTCTCGGCAATGTCGCCAGTTTCGATAATTTCGGGACCGTTGGCGGCTCGAGTGGCATTCTGGTTCCCATCGGCCAGAATTATGTGGACATCGTCCAGGGCGGCTTGGTGAGTGCCAGTTCCGGCCCGGCGATTTCCTTCACTGGCGGAGCCGTGATGACGGTAACCGATACCCTGACTGTTCTGCCGGGCGCCACGTTCGACGGCGCCGCCATCGGCGGGCAGGTCGCCGATCTCGTGTTTGGCGGGACGACGGAAGGCACCTTCGTCAATCCAACGCAGGAATTCGTGCAGTTCAATACGATTTCGATCGCGGCGGGAGCAACGTGGGATCTTGCGGGCATCTCGACGATATCGTCGTCCTTCCGGAATGACGGAACACTTCTCGTGCAGGCTGGAGATGCGATCGATTTCGGAGCGGCGGTTTCCGGCTCCGGAGTGATCGACCTCGCGGGCGGTTTTGTCGATTTCGCAAACACCGTTGCCGCCGGCACGACGATCGACTTCAACGCGCCCGGCTCGTTCATGCAGTTCAACCAGTCGCATCCGTTCTCCGGTACCGTCGAAGGATTCACGCCGGGTGATACGATCGACATCACCGGATTTGGCGCGTCGCAGCAACTGAGCGGAACGGTTGCGGGTAATGTCCTGACCCTGAATAACGGTCTGGCACCCCTTTACGTGACGTTTGCAACGGCGCCTGGACCACTTGCCGTCGTGGCGATCGGCGGCACGAACCCGAAGACTTTCGAGGTCGTTGTGCCTTGTTTCCGCCACGGCACACGCCTGCTGACGCCTTCGGGCCTGCGGCCAGTGGAAACCCTTTCCGAGGGGGATGAGGTGATCACGCTGCGTGGAGAGGTCCGGCAGATTGCCTGGCGCGGCCGGCGGCGGATTGATTGTCGCCGGCATCCTGTGCCGGAATCGGTGTTGCCCGTGCTGATCGAAAAAGATGCCTTCGGTGTCGGGCAACCCTGCCGTGACCTGCATCTCTCGCCCGATCATGCAATCTGGATCGACGGTTCACTGGTCGAGATCAAACGTTTGATCAACGGCCTGTCCATCCGGCAGGTAACGGTGCCGACCGTGACCTATTATCATGTCGAACTGGAAAGCCACGACGTTGTTCTGGCCGAGATGCTGCCGGCGGAGACCTATCTCGATTGCGGGAATCGTTTCCAGTTCGAGGATGGCGACGCCACCATTTCGCTGTTCCCGGACTTCGGGGCTCTGGCGCGCGACCCCGGCCGCCTCTATGCGCCGGTTGTCGACGGTGGCCCGGATCTCGCGCGGATCCGGGCGGGTCTGCAATACCGGGTTGCCTCACGTGGCATTCGCCAGAAGGCAGGAAACTTCCAGGTCGTTGCAGATGGAAAGACAGTGGCGCCTGTCTGGTCGGCGGACCGGCACCGGATTTACCGGTTGCCGCCCGCGCCTTGCGACCTCAAACTGCTGTCAACCGCCTCTCGCCCGGCAGAACTTGACCCGGCTTCGGAGGACTGGCGGTGGCTTGGGATCGCCATATGCGACGCTGTGCTGGACGGCGATCCGGTTGACATCGCGGCACCATTCTTTGGCCGGGGATTTCATGGTCCCGAACATGCGGGAGATGGCTGGTTCCGCTGGACCGACGGGACCGCGACGATGGACGCGGCTGGCGCCCGCGAACTGGCCTTCACCGTCAGGGCTGTTGCGCCGGTGTGGGAGGTGCCGGCTCCGTCTTGCGGTGTTTCGGTAAGGCATCGTGCTTGAGTGTCGCGTTGCGAATGACCTGCCGCAGGCCTAGCGCCGCCTGACTGGCCGCGGCGGCGGCAACGTCGCCCCAGTAGGGTGTCATTTCGCTCGGCTTCAGATCGTGAAGCTGGGAGACCTTGCCGATGAATCCGCCGCGCCGGTTCCGGACTGTCCAGTCAAGTTCGACCAGGTCGCTTTCGCCCGGTTTGCCGTCCTTGTTGGCCGGGCTTACCTTCACGACGCCGTCGATCAGGAAATCGGCGTCGGCCGTGTGGTCGACCATGACCACACCGAGTTTCGGCAGATCCCGGGAGACATCGAGTTTCAGGGCATGGTTGCCATCACCCGGCGCTCCGGTCACGCGAATGAGCCTGACGCGGGGAGGGCGGTTTTCAAGAGACGCCGGATTGCTTTGCTGCACGGCGGCATTGATCGCGGAAAGCTGTTTCACGAGGCCGGGCGCCGCCGCATCCGCTGCCTGCCTGAGCGTTGCGGGATCCCCCGCGGCCCAGGCGGCTCCGCTCACTTCGGCGCCTGTCAGGTGGCCATATTCCTTGTGACCGGGACCGATGATCCGGAAGCCGGGAATGACCGTCGCATTCGCTGTGCGCGCCGTTGCTTCCAGTTGCCAGTCATAGGGACGCGCCGGGCGGACGATGCTGGGCACATTCCGGTCGACAAGCGCTTTGGCAAGATCGTGCGCGTAGGCATCGGCAGCGCGGTTGCCAAGGAGCGCATCCGGCGGCGGAGGGACGATGAGGACCGGCGGTGGCGGCACCGCAAGGCGGGCGCCCATCGCCCCGGGCTTCCCCAGAAGAGGCTGGGGAAGCGTTCCGCAGCCTGCCAGCAGCAACGGCAGCGCAACGAGCAGCCGCCGCCTCATGACCGCACCATGATGATCGAGATCTGGTGGCCGCCCGCGCCTTCGCCGCGCAGGGTTCGGCGGCGGTGGGAGAAAAATGCGGTTTCATCGCTGAGCGTATCGTGCGGCAGGATCGCCGCGTCGATGCCCACCATCGCCAGGCGCGCGGCGCAATAACCCGGAAGGTCGAAGTGCCAATGGCCCGGACGACCGGCCGAGAAAAAACATTCGCTTTCAGCGCCGCTGGCGAGCACTGCCGTTCTCATGTCCAATCCCACCTCATAGCTCTCCCTGTGGATGCAGGGACCGATTGCGGCGACAATCTTTGAAGCGCCCATCCGGCGCATCAGAGCGGCGGTCTGCTCGAGAACGCCAGCGGCGGCACCACGCCAGCCGGCATGGGCCGCGCCTACGATCCTGCCATCGGTGGAACTGAAGAGCACGGGAGCGCAATCTGCGGTGATGATTCCCAGGGCGAGGCCCGGCTGGTCGGTCACCATGGCGTCGGCTTCGTGGAACGGCCCCTCCGGATCGGGGGAGGTGACGGCAACCGCCCCGTGAACCTGTCGCAGTCCGGCCAGACGGTCGCGATGGCCGCCGATGGCCATGACGGCGCGGGCACGGTTCTCCGCGACGTTGGCAGGATCGTCCTGCCCGGACCGGCCGCAATTTAGGCTTGCATAAGGCCCCGGAGACACGCCGCCCGCGCGGGTGAAGAACCCGTGAGGAACATCGAGCGAAGCGATGACGAACGAAATCATGCCCCAAATCCTGGAAGTGGCTCCATCCCTCGTGGGCAGATGGCCATCACACGGAACAGGCTCCCCATAGCCTCAGGGGAGGTCAGCCGCCGTGTTGCGGCCAGCAGGCGCAGCGCATCGTCCTGTCCCGCATGATGACCGAGTTGGGCAGTGCGTTCATGAATCCCCAAGGCTGCGAGGAACGCACCCTGCGCCGCTGGCCCTCGGATCTCGGCCCCCGCGTTGCGGGCCGCCATGGCCAGACGGCTAAAATCGACATGGGCGGTGAGATCCCGCCGGCCTGGTTCGGCGAGCGGATCGGCCGGCTGGCCATCCATGATCGCTTGGAGGGACTCGCCGGTAGCGCCGCCATCATGGCCGTAGTCGATCAGAAGTGCGCTGCCGCCACGGCGGGAGATACGCGAGGCAAGGGCGGCCACGAAGGCCTCGGCGGTCTCGTTCCGCTCGATGACCGTTCCCTCCGGCGCATCTGGCAGAGCCGTCTCCGCGGATGCCTCGACGAAAGCACCATCGGCGACGTAACGCTCGCGCCATGCCGGACCGCGCCGGACGAACTGGCGGATCGGCAGGGCATCAAGAAATTCGTTGGCGAGAAGGATGATCGATTGATCCGGGATTGTCGACAGATCGGCGTGGAACATCGCCTGCGGCAGCCTGTCTTTCAGCAGCCCGATCAGTCGGGGCGAGGTTTCGATCAGATGAATGTCGGCGGCTTCGACGAACGCGGGCATGGCCCGCTTTGCCGCGCGGAGCGCGTCGGTCATCAGATGACCGCGGCCCGGCCCGGCCTCGACCAGAGCAAAGGGGGCCGGGCTGCCGAGCATGCTCCAGGCCATGGCAGCCCACAGGCCTAGCAGCTCACCGAAAACCTGGCTGATTTCCGGTGCTGTCACGAAATCCACAAACGGATCGCGGCTCGCGTAGTAAGCTGCATTGGCGCGGGCCATGAAGGCGTCAAGCCGCTCGATCATGCGGTGGCGAGGGCGCCTTGGCGGCGAGCGACGTATTTCGCGCGCCAGATCATCGTCGCGCCGATCACGATCATCGGGATCGACAGCAACTGTCCCATGGTCAGCCCGAACATGAGGTAGCCGAGAAACCAGTCCGGCTGTCGGAAACATTCGGCGGTCGTGCGGGCAATGCCGTAGCCCATGACGAACATGCCGCCGAGATAGCCGGGCTGGCTGCGGATCCGCTCGTTGCGGGAGGCAATGAGCAGAACGATGAACAGCACGAGCCCCTCGAGCGTGGCTTCGATCAGTTCGGATGGGTAGCGCGGCACGTCCGACCCGGATTCGGGATAGATCATGCGGAACGGAAACCAGGCTGGCGCGGGGCGTCCCCAAAGTTCGCCGTTCACGAAATTGGCAATGCGGCCGAGAAACAGGCCGATCGGCACCGGCACGGCGACGCGGTCGCCGAAACGCCACGGGTCGATGCCATGCCGGCGGCAATAGATCAGGATTGCGACCGCCACACCCAGCATGCCGCCGTGGAAACTCATCCCGCCATCCCACACGGCATAGGTCCGGTTCAGATGATCGAGAAAATAGACCGGCTGATAGAACAGAATATAACCGAGCCGACCGCCGAGGACGACGCCGAGAGTTGCCCAGGACAGGAAATCGTCCACCTGCTCGTGGGTTGCGACGACCGGCGCCTCGCGCACGAGGCGGCGCATCAGCCGCCAGCCAAGCACCAACGCGGTGATATAGGCCAGCGCATAGTAATGGATGGCGAATGGTCCGAACCGGACAAGAATCGGATCGAAATGCGGCCAGACATAAACATTTTTCATCGGTACTGATCCGGCCGGCTGAGGAAGTTCCTGATATAGGCCTCGACGCCCTGTTCGAGGGGCGTGAAGGGACGGTCGAAGCCGGCCGCGCGCAAGCGGTCCATCCGAGCCTCGGTGAAGGATTGATATTGCCCGACCAGACTCTCCGGCATCGGAACGAATTCGATCCGCTCGCCGACGCCACATGCAGAGCAGACTGCGCGGGCGAGATCGACATAGCTGCGCGCAGTGCCGGTGCCGAGGTTGAACAGCCCGCTCACCTCGGGATGATCGAGCAGGAAGAGGATCGCGGCGACAACATCGTCCACCCAGATGAAATCGCGCGCCTGCTGGCCGTCCGCTATATCAGCCCGGTCAGACCGAAACAGGCGGGCCGGGCTGCCGGAAGCGACCTCGTCGAACTTCACCTTGACGACCGAGATCATGCGGCCCTTGTGATATTCATTGGGTCCGTAGACGTTGAAGAATTTCAGGCCGGCCCACTGCGGCGGTCGGGGTCGGCCCGCCGCGCATTCGCCGGCCACCCACAAGTCGAAAGCGTGTTTGGACCACCCATACAGGTTCAGCGGCCGCAACCTTCGCAGTGCCGCGAGGTCATTGTCATCGTCAAAGCCTGCCGAACCGTCGCCATAGGTCGAGGCCGACGATGCATAGATGAAGGGCAACCGCTGCGCCGCGCACCAGCGCCATAACATCTGGCTCAGGGCAACATTCGACTGCCAGACCAGATCGCCATCGATGGCGGTCGTTTCGCTGATCGCGCCGAGATGGATCACCGCGTCGAGTGGCGGCTGGCTGGCGAGGAAATCGCCGAGTTCACGCGGTTCAACGATCATCGCCGGTGGGTGAGCGCGCAGGTTGCGCCATTTCCCCGTTGTGCGGAGCTTGTCGACAATGACGACGTTCAGATCGCGTTCGTGCAGTGCTGCGTGGAGATTGGAGCCGATGAAACCCGCTCCGCCCGTGACCAGTATCATGGAGGCGTTTATAGAGAGGCGGAGATGATCCGTCATCACCACTCTGCAGGAGAATTGGCATGACCGAGAGACCGCGGTTTTTTGATGATCTGGCAGGCCTTGCCGGCGGCGCGCTCTCGGCGGCCAGCGGCCTGCGCGACGAAATCTCAGCCCTGGTGCGGGCGCGGGTCGACGAGGCGATCCGGCGGCTCGACCTTGTCAGGCGCGAGGAATTCGATGCGGTGATGGAGCTTGCGGTCAGGGCGCGTGCGGAATCCGAAGCTCTTGCCTCCCGTGTTGCGCATCTTGAGGACATGGTAATTCCGGCGGCTCCACGCCCTGTCGGACCCGATGCCGGTGCCGACGGGGTGGCCGAGGCGCCGGCATCGGGTCCGCTGGCGGTCCCGGATCAGGATGGCAATGCGCCGATCTGACGCAGATAGCCAAGCAGCGGCAGCAGGGGCAGGCCGAGGATCGTGAAGAAATCCCCCTCGATCCGCTCGAAAAGTTGAATGCCCGGCCCCTCAAGGCGATAGGCGCCGACCGAGTGCAGTGCGGCCTCGCCCTCGGCGGCTAGATAGGCGGTAATGAAGGCGTCCGAGAGAGGCCGCATGGTCAGCCTCGGCGCCTCGCCGTGAAACCACGTCACTTCGCCGTCACGGACGCAGGCAATGCTGGTCTCGAGCCGGTGCGTCCGGCCGGAAAGCCGGTGCAGGGTTTCGGCGGCCTCCTCCCGGTCGGCGGGCTTGTCAAACCATGTGCCTTCGCAATCCAGCATCTGATCGGCGCCGATCACGACCGCATCGGGATGACGGGCAGACACCGCGAGAGCCTTCTCCCGGGCAAGCCTGGCCGCAACCACCGCAGCCGACTGGCCGGCGAGCGTGCCGGCGCGCTTGATGGGCGTTTCATCGACCCCCGATGACTCGGTATCCGCCAGCACACCGGCCGCCTTCAGCATCGACTGCCGGGTGACCGAGGTGCTGGCGAGAATCACCCGCACTCAGAATCCCTCGAGCACGATCTTCCCGCGGGTGGTTCCGCTTTCGACCGCCGCGTGGGCACGGCGCAGATTGGCGGCCGTGATCGGGCCGTAATTCTCGGTCATCGTCGTGCGGAGGACACCTTGGTCGACGAGCCGGCTCACCGATTGCAGGATGTGATGCTGTTCGATCATCTGCGTCGTCTGATGCAGCGAGCGCGCGAACATGTATTCGGTGTGCACCGAGGCCGACTTGTTGAAGATTTCGTTCATATCAAGCGGCCCCGTCGATTCGATGAGCCCGATCCGCCCTTCCGGGGCAAGCACATGGCACAATTCGCGCCAGTGCCGTTCGACGTGGTTGGTGCAGAATATGTAGCTTGGCGCGCTCACTTCGCATGTCTCGAGCTGGTGCGCCAGCGGATGGTGGTGATTGATCACGTGATGCGCGCCGAGAGATGAGCACCAGTTGATGGTTTCCGGCCGTGAGGCCGTCGCGACCACGACGAGTCCCGTCAACTGGCAGGCAAGCTGGATCGCCATCGAGCCGACGCCGCCTGCGCCGCCGACAATCAGCAACGTATCGTGATGCACGCGGTCGCGCGGGATGGAAAACCGGTCGAAGAGCATTTCCCACGCTGTGAGTGTCGTCAGCGGCAGGGCTGCGGCTTCGGCGAAGCTCAGCGAGCGCGGCTTGCGGGCGATGATCCGCTCATCGACTGCGTGGAACTGGGCGTTGCTGCCCTGGCGGTCGACGGAGCCGGCGTAGAAGACCTCGTCGCCGATGCCGAACCGCGTGACGCCGGGACCAACCGAGCGCACGATTCCAGCGGCATCGAAGCCGAGGATGCGGGGCTCGCCGAGCGGTTCGTTACGCCGCCGGATCTTGGTGTCCACCGGGTTCACCGACACGGCGCGAACCTCGACCAGAACGTCGTGAGTCCGCAATACCGGATCGGGTGCCTCGATATCGATCAGCGCCTCGTCGGCAGTGACTGGCAGAGAGTGAGTGAAGGCGACAGCTTTCATGAGTTGGCCTCATCTTTGGGGACGGAAGATCCGTGCCCGTTTCAGGAAATCCGCAACAATCCAGGCCCCTCAGCGGCGAGCCAGGATGTTGCCGCGACCCGGTGCGGCGTCAGCATCTCGGCAAGCCGCCAGAAATCCGGGCCATGATTCATGTGGCGCAGATGCGCCGCTTCGTGCGCAACGACATAGTCCTGAACGAAAGACGGCGCCATGATGAGGCGCCATGAAAACATCAGGGTCCCGTTCGCCGCGCAACTGCCCCATCGCGTCCTGGTGTCCTTGACCCGGATGGCCGCGGGGCGGGCGCCGACATGTGCGGCCTTGTCGCGCGCCTGGGCCGACAGTTCCCGCAACGCAAGGTCGTGCAACGCATCCCTCACGCGCCGGGCCAGGAACTCCGGATGACCGCCGATCCGTATGGCGGCCTGTTCGATGATTGCACCACCGCGCAGAGACGGGTCATGGACGATCCGGTGAGGCCGTCCAAAAATCGGGATTTCGTTGCCATCCGCGATGATGACCGGAGCGGGCAGGGCGGCAAGACGTTCGGCAACCCATATTTCATGGCCGCGGAGCAGTGCCAGGCCCGCTTTCCGCGATCCGCGAGGCGGCAGCGTGATCACGATCCGTCCGCCCTGAGGGTCGATTCGCAGGGCGATCCGCCGCGCGCGGGCGCTTCGTCGCCATAAAATCGATGTCTGCAATCCGCCGATCACTACGGGTTCGGCCCCGTCATGTGGTTCGACATCGAACGGGACGACCGGCACGTTGGCTCCTATCCGGCGTGGCACCTGGCGCGCGGCCAACGGGCCGGCCAGTTCACGATATGGTCCTCAAGGTGATGCACCGAGGTCTCGCTTCGCACCCGTCCCGCAACCGACGCGCCTGCACGAAATGTGCTTTCCGGATCACCCGTCAGCAGCGGGTGCCAATCCGGCAAATCCTTGCCTTCGGCAATCAGCCGATACGCGCAGGATGGCGGCAGCCAGTCGATGGCGGTGACAAGCTCCGGCGTGAGCGCCGAACAGTCAGGCACCTCGCGAAGCCGGTTTTCATAATTTCGGCATCGCCCCGTTGCCGTATCCAGCAGGCGGCACGAGACATTGGTGAACGCAAGTTTATTCGTTTCCTCGTCCCGCAGCTTGTGCAGGCAGCAGCGGCCGCACCCGTCGCAAAGGGACTCCCATTCCGACGGGGTCATCTCTTCGAGGCGTTTCGTGCGCCAGAACGGTGCGTTGCCAGCTTTCGACATGACAACAGCCTAGCCCGGCGGGACGTGCCGGAAAAGCATTATCCGCCGTATTTGGCGAGCATGGCGCGAAGCGGATTGGCCCCTGCGTTGTTGACCGTCATGTTCACAACAATCTGCCGCGGGCCGACCGTCTGGCCGTAATATTGCTGGTCTAGTGCCGCGTCATTCGAGAAAACCGAGCCTGACAAGGATATCCCACCATAAAGTCCGCGGGACTTGGCGAAGGTCACGATATCGGCGCCGAGGGCGGTGCCACTGGAACCGCCAATGCCAGCGCCGAGGGTTGCCACCGATACGCCGGCATCGGCGCCAATCTTGAACTGGCTGTTGAGGAACGCGTTCAGTGCGGTGTTGTTCATCAGCAGCATGATGACCTCGGCGTCCTGGGCGCCGATCTGCAGGCCGAAGCTGCCGCTGCCCATGGTGTAGAATGCCGGATCAGACCAGGAGCCGCCCGCCGCGCGCGACACGAGAACGCAACTCCCGCCTTCGCCGCCAACGAAGAATCCGGCCTTGAAGATCCTTGGACAAACGACGACGGCCTTTGCGTTGCGTAGCAGCTGAGTCGCCTGGCCGGCGGACGCAGTGCCCGACCCCAGCATGGTCTCGATGGTGAGCGTCGACCGGTCGACGAGTTCCTGTGCCGCATTCGGCGTTCCCGCGTCCGATGCGCAGGAGGCAAGCGGAATCGCGAGCAGCAGCGCTGCGATGCCAACCCTGGTCGTTCCGCGAGCGACGCCGCGAACCACGTCATTATGTTTCATCATCAACCGTCTCCGTCTGAACGATCTGGGGAATTGATTTGGCCTCAATCCGCCTGTCGTTCAAATGGAAATTTGTTCATTGACCGTGACGACCCGCCATGCGTGACCGTGGTGCTCGATCCGTGTGACGGAAAGATTCTCGATCGCGAGGCTGAGCGCCTGGTGCGCCGTGAGGTCGAGAGCGTGGGCAACGGCCGCCCGGATTGCTCCGCCGTGAGAGACGGCAACGACGTCCTTCCCCCGGTGCGCTTCGCCCAGCCGGTCGAGACCGGTGCCGACACGCGCGCGCAACTGGGCGAAGCTCTCGCCTTCCGGCGGCTGTTCATCTCCGCCCACCGGCCAGAACGGATGCGGCGAACCGCGCCGGTTGAACTCCGACATGTTCATTCCCTGCCAGATCCCGAAATCCTGCTCGATCAGGGTTTCCTCGACCTGAGGGACGACCGGTCCGTATCCGGCAGCCATGATCGCTTCAGCTGTCAGCCGCGTGCGGGAGAGCGGGGTGACGACCCAATGAGCCGGGCGGGGCAGGCTGCTGGCGAGCGCGGCATAGCGTGGCGTGTCCCGCAGGCGGCGTTCGCCGCAGATCGGCACGTCCATCTGCCCATAGAGAAGGGCGAGTGCGTCCGGCGTGACGGTGGCATGGCGGATCAGCCAGAAGGTCGTCGGTTTCATGTCGAGTTCCGTCATTCGAGGTGGGGCCGGGCTGGGATCATTCGCCGATCGTGACCAGCGCGCCATTGCGTCGCGCCGCCCTGAACTGGGCGGCAAAAATCATGGCTGCGGCAGCCATCCAGATGCCATTCAGGCCGAACGCGATTCCAAGTTGGCTGAAATCCGTCACGTGCCGGTAGAGCGCGCTGCGCATGCCCGCGAAAATGTGGGCGGCCGGCAGCGCGTCGGCGACGGGGCGTAACCAGCCGGGGAGAATCGAGGCCGGATAGAAGACGCAGGCGACCGGAGTGAGGCCGAAAGCCAGTGTCCAGGCCAGCGCCTCAGCCGACGCCCCATAGCGGAACAGCAGCGAAATCACGCCCAGGGCGAGCCACCAGCCCATGAGAAACAGGTTCAGCATGAACAGGATGAGGGCGGGGCCAAATGTAAAGACGTTGAAGTCGTAGAGCAGAAAGGCGATGACGGCGGCCGGCGCAAGGCCGGCGAGGGAGCGCATGACGGAGACACCGAGCAGCGCGAAGACCATCTCCCGCGGGCGCAGCGGGCTGACGAAGACATGGCCCAGGTTACGGGACCAGATTTCTTCGAGGAACGAGATCGTTACCCCCATCTGCGCGCGAAGGGCGACTTCCCAGAGCAGCACGCCGCCGATCAGCGCGCCGGCGGCGCGTACCGGCAGGTCTGCATGGCCCTGAACGACGAATTTCGCCGTGAAGCCCCAGATCAGCAATTCGAGCGTCGGCCAGTAGGCGAGTTCGAGCAGGCGCGGCCAGGACCGCCGGTAAAGGCAGAAATGGCGATACATCAGACCCCAGATGCGGCGCAGAGCGGCAATCATGATGCCCGGGACTCCGTGCCGCGCGCGATGGCGAGAAAGACCTGCTCAAGATCACCGCGGCCATATCGCGCAATCAGCCCGGCCGGCGTGCCGCGATCGACGATGCGTCCACCCTTCATCATCAGAACCTCGGCACAGAGCCGCTCCACTTCGGCCATGTTGTGCGAGGCGAGCAGGATCGCCGCGCCCGTTTCGTCGCGATAGCGTTCGAGCCCGGTGCGGACGTAATCCGCGGTATCCGGATCGAGGCTTGCTGTTGGCTCATCGAGCAGAATCAGGGCGGGGCGGTTGATCAGCGCCTTGGCCAGCGCGACGCGGGTTTTCTGTCCGGCCGAAAGCGCGCCCGCCTTGCGGCGCAGGAGTGCCTCGAGATCGAAATCCCGGGCCAGTTCGCGAATCCGCCGCTCAAGCTGCGGAACGTTGTATAGATGACCGTAGACGCGCAGATTTTCCTCGACGGTCAGCCGCATCGGCAAGGCGACATAGGGCGACGAATAATTCATCCGGGCCAGCGCGGCGAACCGGTCGCGCGCCATGTCGTGGCCGAGCACGCGGATCGCTCCGGCGTCGGGCGCCAGGATGCCGAGAAGCATCGAAATCGTTGTCGTCTTGCCCGCGCCATTGCCCCCGAGCAGGCCGCAGGTGGTGCCCGGAGCGACTCTGAAACTCACGCCCTCCACCGCGCGCACGGCGCCGAAGCTCTTGGTCAGGTTCTCGACGTTGATCGTATCCATGCCGATGTCACTGAGGCCGTTTTCAGTCTTCCGCCGCCGGCTCGCGCCTCAGCACGAAAAGCCCCTGTTCCCCAAACAGATTGGCAAGCAGTGGAAAGCGCCGCCAGGGGGCACGGCGGCCGGCCTCGTCGGCGGCAAGCCATTGCTCGACCTGATAGTGTTCTGTCGCGCAGAGGTCGAAGAAGTCGCGAATCGTGCATGGATGGATATTCGGCGTCTCGTACCACATCCTGTTCCATGTCGTCGTCATCGGCATGCGCCCGGTCGAAAAGAGCTGCCAGCGCAGGCTCCAGTGGCCGAAATTCGGGAAGCTGACGATGGCCCTGGTGCCGACCCGCAGCATCTGGCGCAGCACCTCCCGCGGCTGTTCGACCGCCTGAAGCGTGCGCGAAAGCACGACGTAATCGAACGCGGCATCGGGGTAGTGGATAAGGTCCGCATCCGCATCGCCCTGCATGACCGGCAGGCCATGGGCTACGGCGCGCGTGACTTCCGCCATGTCGATCTCGATACCCCGCGCATCGCACCTGCGCGTGCGGGCGAGAAGGTCGATCAGTGCGCCGTCGCCGCAGCCGATATCGAGGACCCGCGAGCCTGGCGGGATCATCTCTGCGATCAGTTCGAGGTCGACGCGCATGTTCTTGCCGACGAACCGCACCGGCGCTTGCTGGCTCATTGCAGGCCCGCCGCTTCGGCCGCGCCGGAGATGAAGCCGGCGACGGTACGATGGAAGTCGGGTTCGTCGAGCAGGAAAGCATCGTGCCCCTTGTCACTGACGATCTCGACGAAGCTGACATTCGCCGCGACCTGATTCAGTGCGCGCGCCATAGCCCGGCTTTCCGCTGTCGGGAACAGCCAGTCGGAACTGAAGGATACCAGAAGGAAGCGTGTCTTCGTGCCGCGAAAGGCGGCCGACAGCGACCCGCCATGGTCGGCGGCGAGATCGAAATAGTCCATTGCCCGCGTGATCACGAGATACGAGTTGGCATCGAATCGCCGCACGAAGCTCGATCCCTGGTGTTCGAGATAGCTTTCGACCGCGAAGCGTTCACCGAAGACGGGCGCGGCGAGGGCGTTCTGGCGCTGTAGCCGGCGGCCGAATTTCCTGGTCAGGGCCGCTTCCGAAAGATAGGTGATATGTGCGGTCATGCGCGCGACGGCGAGGCCGCGGGCGGGAATCACGCCATGTGTCCGGTAGTGGCCACCATGAAAATCAGGGTCGGTATAGATCGCTTGCCGGCCGACCTCATGGAAAGCAATGTTCTGCGCGGAATGATAAGGCGCGGTCGCGATCGGCACGGCGGCAAACACGCGGTCCGGAAACAGCGAAGCCCAGGCGAGCACCTGCATGCCCCCCATCGATCCGCCGACAACCGCGAAAAGGCGTTCGATTCCAAGCCAGTCAACCAGCTTCTTCTGGGCGCGCACCATGTCCTGAACGGTGATCGCAGGAAAGTCGATCGACCAGGGCTCGTCGGCCCCGTGATCGCGTCGGCTGCGTGGTCCCGTCGATCCCATGCATCCGCCCAGCACATTCGCGCAGATCACGAAGAACCGATCAGTGTCGACCGGCTTGCCGGCGCCGACCAGGGCGTTCCACCAGCCCGGCTTTCCCGTAAGAGGGTGCGGCTCGGCAACGTACTGGTCTCCCGTTAGCGCATGACAGATGAGGATCGCGTTGCTCTTCTCGGCGTTCAGCGAGCCATAGGTGCGGTAGGCCACCTCGAGCCGCTGCAGCGTCGTGCCGCAGTCAAGAACGAGGCCATCTGAAAACGATGCCGTCTGATGGGCTATGTCAGGGAAAGGGGACTGATCCATGGCCCGCCCGATATGCGCTCAACCCATGCGGGCGGCAAGGATGGGGCTTGCCGTGCGGCGTGCCTCCTGTATCAGATAGGTTGAAAGTCAGTATGTTGGATTATCATGTCTGAAACGCCGCCTTCGCCGACCCCGAACGATACTGCTCCGGAGACGCTTGCCAGGCTTCGCGCCGAGATCGATGCGCTGGATGACCGGATCCACGACATGCTGATGCAGCGCGCGGAGATCATCGAGCGCGTTGCCTCTCAGGGGGGGAAACGCGGCGTGCCGATCCGTCCCGGGCGCGAGGCGGCGATCCTGCGCCGCCTGCTCGATCGGCACCAGGGATCGCTTCCCCAGCACACGATCGTCAGGATCTGGCGGGAACTGTTTTCCGGCGCCCTGATGATCGAGGGAGGGCTCGTCATCGCCGTCGCTGACGGCGTGCAGGCCGAACTGCTGGCCGTCGCGCGCGAGCATTTCGGGCCGCTGACCGCCATGCGCCGCCACCGCACGCCCTCCCAGGCCCTCGCCGATGTCACCGGCGCTGCGGCGCATGCAGCGGTTTTGCCGCTTCCATCCGATGAGGACGATGATCAGGCGGCGTGGTGGGTCGGCTTGATGCATGGAGGCCCGCCGCGTCTGTCCATCGTTGCAAAGCTGCCCTTCTGGGGACGGCGAGGGGACGGTGTGCCGCAGGCCGAAGCCTATGTCGTCTCATCCTTCGTGCCGGACGCAAGCGGGAATGACCGCAGCCTGATCGGCATTGAGATCGTCCCCGATACCAGCACGGCGCGGATCGTCGGGATGTTGCGCGATGCCGGATTCGACGTCGGCTCCCTGCTGCTCCGCAGGGTTACGCGGCGGGAGGTCGGTTATGCGCTGGCTGACGTCGAGGGGTATGTGCCGCGCGAGGACGCCCGACTCGGCACGCTGGCCGGTTTCCTCGCGCCGCCTGTCGTGCTCGGGTCGTATGCCGCGCCAGTTGGTGCGTCTGGTCCCTCGCGATGAGCGGTCTGCCCACCGCGCGCCCCGCCGTCTTTTCGGTTCCACCCTACGTCGGGGGCGAATCAAGGCTCGATGGGGTGAACCGGGTCATCAAGCTGTCGTCCAACGAGGGCGCGTTCGGCCCGCCGCCTGGCGCCATCGCGGCGCTGACCGAAGTGGCGGCAATCGCCCATCGCTATCCGGATGGAGGGGCGACATCGCTGCGTGCGGCGATCGGTCGTCGCTTCTGCCTCGACCCGGCGCGGATCGTTTGTGGGAACGGATCCGATGACCTGATTGCCCTGCTGATCCAGTCCTATGGTGGGCCGGGGACCGAACTGGTGATGAGCCGGCACGGGTTCCTGATCTATGAGATCGCCGCACGACTCGCCGGGATGAATGTACGGAAGGCGCCGGAACGAAATCTGACGGCCGATATCGATGCCATGCTCGCCGAGGTGACGCCGGCGACCCGGCTTGTGTTCCTGGCCAATCCGAACAATCCGACCGGCAGCCTCGTGCCCGCCTCGGACGTCTCCCGGCTTCGGGCGGAACTACCGCCGGATGTATTGCTGGTCCTCGACGCAGCCTATGCGGAATATGTCGAGCGCGCCGATTACGACCCGGGCGTCGAACTGGTCGATTCCGGCCAGAACACGGTGATGACCCGCACATTCTCGAAAATGTTCGGGCTTGGCGGCGTGCGCCTGGGCTGGGCCTATGCGCCGCTCGCGATTGTCGATGTGCTGAACCGGACCCGTATGCCCTTCAACGTGAGCGGCCCCGCCGCCGCCGCGGGGATTGCCGCGCTCGCCGAGCCGGGCTGGGTCGAGCGTTGCCGCAACCATAACACCCGCGCCCGGACGGAACTGGCGGCGCGGATCGAACGAGCGGGATTCCGCGTCTGGCCGAGCGAGGCGAATTTCCTGCTGGCCGATCTTGAGACCGCCGATCGTGCGGCTGCTGCCGATACTCATCTGCGCAACCGGGGCATCATTGTTCGGCAGGTGGCGGCCTATGGATTGCCGCAATGCCTGAGGATCACGATCGGAACCGACGAGGAATGCTCGACCGTCGCCGACGCGCTCGATGATTTCGGCCAAAACCATGGCTGAGCCGCTGTTCAACCGCCTTGTCCTGCTGGGAATCGGGTTGATCGGCTCGTCGATCGCGCGGGTTGCCCGCGAGCGCGGCGATCTGGCCCGGACGATCGTAGCCAATGCCCGAACGCAGGCAACGCTCGACCGTGTCATGGAACTGGGCATTGCCGATGAATGCGAGATTGACCCCGCACGCGCCGTGCAGGGGGCGGATTGCGTTATCTTCTGCGCGCCGGTGGGCGCCTACGCCGCCTTGGCCGAGGCGATTGGCCCCCATCTCGCGCCGGGCGCAATCGTCAGCGATGTCGGATCGACCAAGCAGTCCGTGATCCGCGATATCGGGCCGCACCTGCCGGAAGGGGTGCATTTTGTCCCCGCCCATCCGATGGCCGGGACAGAGTTTTCGGGTCCCGATGCAGGGTTCGCGGGTCTGTTCAAGGGCCGCTGGTGTCTTCTTACTCCGGTGCCGGGCACGGATCAGGATGCGATCAGCCGCATGCGGACGTTCTGGGAGCGCTGTGGCGCGATGGTCAGCGTCATGGATGCCGCCCATCACGATCGGGTGGTGGCGATTGTCAGTCATCTGCCGCACCTCATTGCCTTCACGATCTGCGGCACGGCGGACGACCTCGCCGACGAGACCAGGCAGGAAGTGCTGCAGTTCGCCGCCTCGGGCTTCCGGGATTTCACCCGGATCGCTGCGTCCGACCCGACAATGTGGCGCGACGTGTTCCTCAACAATCGCGAGGCACTACTGGAAATGCTGGCCCGCTTCACTGAGGATGCGCAGGCCATGGCACGCGCCGTTCGGTGGGGCGATGCCGCTTACATCGAGGACAAGGTTCTGCGCGGCCGCAAGATCCGCCAGGCGCTGATCGACATCAATCAGGCCTGAGCGAGGCCTTGCCGGTTTGCCACGGGGCACCGGCTTCGCTATCAGCCGCACAACCCGAGCAATCCGAAGGTCAATATGGCGCCGAATCAGACGCGGCAGAAGCGTGGACGTATTATCGACGGCTGGATCGTGCTGGACAAGCCGCCGGGGATTACCAGTGCGCATGCTGTGGCCCGCATCAAGCGATTGCTCCAGGCCGCGAAAGTCGGCCACGGCGGCACGCTCGATCCGTTGGCGACGGGCGTCCTGCCGATTGCCCTGGGCCGGGCGACAAAGATGGTGCCCTATGTCATGGACGGGACCAAGCGGTATCGCTTCACCCTTCGTTTCGGCGAGGCGCGTGATACCGACGACGCGGATGGCGCGGTAGTCATGACGTCCGATTTCCGGCCGGAAACGTCGGACATCGATGCTGCCCTCGTCGCGTTTCGCGGTACGATCATGCAGGTTCCGCCGGCGTTCTCAGCAATCAAGGTTGATGGTGAGCGTGCCTACGACCTGGCGCGCGCCGGTCTGCCGCCGGAGTTGCCGCCTCGCCCGGCGCAGATCGACCGGTTCGACCTTATCGACCGGCCCGACCCTGATCATGCGATTTTCGAGGTGGAGTCAGGCAAGGGGGTCTACATGCGGTCGTTGGCGCGCGATTTGGCGCGTGCGGTGAACACTGTGGGGCACATAGCTGCATTGCGTCGTCTTTCCGTTGGCCCCTTTGCCGAAACGGGCTCGACGACGCTGGACAAGATCGCCGATTCCGGCGATAGCCTCGCCCGCGATCCGGACTTCCTGCTTCCCGTCGAGACCGCGCTGGACGACATCCCGGCCCTGGCCCTGACCGAAGCGGAAGCCGCTGCCCTTAGAAATGGCCAGGCATTGAGCCTTGTCCAGTTCATGGGTCGGATTCCGTTGGCCTGCGATCCCGATGGCGGATTGGCGCGGCTGATGGCGGGTCGCCGTTTCGTGGCGCTAGGTCGTCTGACTGACGGCCAACTCAAGCCGGAACGTGTGCTTTAATTTCAGAAACAGGAGTCTACGCGATGTCGATTACACCGGACCGCCGGCAGGAACTGATCGGCGAATATGCCAACAAGGCGAATGATACGGGCAGCCCCGAGGTGCAGGTCGCGCTGTTGACCGAGCGGATCGTCAACCTCACCGAGCATCTCAAGACACATGCCAAGGATTTCCACTCGCGCCGCGGCCTGCTGATGCTGGTTGGCCGTCGCCGCCGACTGCTCGATTATGTGAAACGCCAGGACGTCAAGCGTTACGAGGCCCTGATCGGCCGTCTCGGCCTGCGCCGTTGACCGGCTGGAGCGTTTCGCGCTCCAAATCGTTACGCCGAACTCACATGCCGCCTGCCGATTCCGCTTGATCGGCGGGCGCGAATGGCCAAAATAGGGTCGACAGCGGCATTCCGCCGCTCGACGAGGAGTATCAAGCAATCATGGCTATGGGTCCCGACATGCGTTCCTATCGCAGCGCAACCGTTGCGGCAGGTGCAGGCGTTCTGGACGAGGGTCTGCGCGCCTATATGCTGCGGGTCTATAACTGGATGGCGTCAGGCCTGCTGCTGACGGCCATTGTCTCGTATGCGATCTCGCATACCGGGCTGATCAACGCGTTCTATCCGCTGGTTGCGACGCCCGGCGGCGCAATGATCCGCGAGCCTGGCATCCTTGCCTATATCAGCATCTTCGCACCGCTGGCGTTCATGCTCGTGATGAGCTTCGGAGTGAACAAACTGAGCACCACGCAGGCTCAGGCCCTGTTCTGGGCATTCTGTGGTCTGATGGGCGCAAGTCTGACCAATATTTTTCTAGTTTATACCGGGCAGTCCATCCTGACGACGTTTTTCGTCACGGCCGGCACCTTCGCGGCGATGAGCATCTACGGCTACACGACGCGAACCGACCTTACGAAATTCGGCAGCTTTCTGGTGATGGGTGTGATCGGTCTGCTGATTGCCATGGTGGTGAACATCTTTCTTCACTCTCCGGCCATGCAGTTCGCAATCAGCGCGATCGGTGTGCTGGTGTTCACTGGGCTTGCGGCATACGACACGCAACGGATCAAGGCTGATTATGTCCAGTACGGTTACCGGTTCGGTGCCGGAATGGCGGCGAAGCGGAGCGTTTATGACGCACTTCAACTCTATCTGAACTTCATCAACCTGTTCCTCTTCCTGTTGCAGTTCATGGGCAATCGTCGGAACTGATTTCAGGATCTGTAAATCCTTGCAGAACAGGCTCCAGTTGATTTCTGGAGCCTGTTTTTTTGCTCAGACCTGTCGCGATCAGAGGAACGAATTCAGCCGTTCTCGTAAAATCCGGCCTCGACCAGTTCGACAACGGCCGCCAAGGCTTCCTTAGCGTCCCAGCCTTCGGCGGTAATCTCGATAGTTGAACCGAGTCCCGCCCCCAACATCATCAATCCCATGATTGATTGCGCCGAAACGGACTGACCATCGCGGGATACCTCGACGGACGCGCTGAATTTCTCGGCCAAAGTCACCAATTTGGCTGCGGCGCGCGCATGAAGGCCGCGGGCATTGCAGATGGTGACCGTCTGGGCCAAGCGAACGGGCGAATGATCGGCGCTCATCCGCACGCACGCTTCGGTGTGACGGGGTGGAGGATCTCTGATCCACAGGCAATGTATTTTCGACCGGCTTCTTCCGCGCAATGAACGGCATCTGCCAGGCTATGTGAGCCGCGGACCTTTGCCAGCTTGACCAGCATCGGCAGGTTGACCCCGGCGATTACCTCCACGTCGTCGCGCTCCAGCATGCTCATCGACAGGTTGCACGGCGTTCCTCCGAACATGTCGGTCAGAACCACCACGCCGTCACCTGTATCGACATCGGCAACGCGATCGGCAATTTCCTTGCGCTGGGTTTCAATATCGGCATCCGCCTCGACGGAGACGGTCGCGATGTTTCTCTGCGGACCGACGACATGCTCCAGCGCCTCGCGGAGAGCGACGCCAAGCTTGCCATGGCTTACGAGCACCATACCGATCATTTCTGGACTCCGGGCATCGGAGCACCTTGATGGGCTCCCGGCATCGCCTTCCACGCACTGCCTGCGGATCTGGAGCCGAGGCTGCGATGCTCAATCAGGACATTCCAGTCAGCATTGCGCAGACGATTCCCCAGCATCTCCACGAGAGAGACCGAGCGGTGCTTTCCGCCCGTGCAACCAAACGCGATCATGACGTATTTCTTGCCCTCACGAACAAAACGCGGCAACAGATAATCGGTCAGGCCGCTGACCCGCTCGAAGAATTCGGGAAAATCGGGATCCTGTCGGATATAGTCCCTTACCTCGGGATCGAGGCCGGTCCTGTCGCGCAGGTCCGGTATGTAATGGGGATTGCGCAGGAAGCGGGTGTCGAGCACAAGGTCGGCTTCCTGCGGCAATCCAGACGGATATCCGAATGAAACCAGCGTGATGGACATTCCCGGGCCGCCAAGCCCGAAACGCTGATCAATGATTTGCCGAAGCCCGGCCAGGGAGAGTTCGGAGGTATCGATAACCCAGTCCGCCGCATTGCGGAGGGTGCGGGTCAGGGCCTGTTCGGTTTCGATTCCTTCGCTCACGGTGCCGGCCAATGCCAAAGGATGCCGACGCCTCGTTTCGCTGAAGCGGCGCTGCAATGCTTCTGGGCTCGCCGTGATGAATATGAGTTCTGGGCGGACACATCCCCGTGTCTGCAGCCGATCGATGGTCGACAGGACATCCTCGGCCGAAAAATCCCGGGTCCGAGCGTCCACGCCGACTGCCAGCGGCTTGTCGCCCCGCACCAACGTTTCGACGATCCGCAACGGCGGGTTATCCACCGCCTCATAACCGATATCTTCCAGCGCGCGCAAAACGGAATTGCGTCCCGCGCCGGAGAGGCCGGTAACGATCACCATGCGTGCGCTCATTCGACGAAGCTCCCGCAATACTGCATACGGCGGCCGCCAAGTGCGTCGAGCGCCCAATGAATCCGGATCGATGCCGAGCAGGAATGCGGGTTTATGGTGATCTCCGGTGCGTTCAGGATGTCATTGGTGCGAGGTTTCGGCAAACGTTCTTCGATCCCGCAGAGCTGAACGACGAGCTTCAAAGTCGCCTGGCGGACTGCTGGCACGCCGAACAGCCCGATCCCACGCAACTCAATCATGCCGGCAAGTGTGTCCGGTGCGGATACCTGGTCCCCGGCGACCTGCACCTGATCATCGGCCACAAGGTTGAAGCCGCGGTCGATCAGCTTGAGCAACAAGTCAGATTTGCCGGACCCGGGCGGGCCCAGCAGCAAAACCGCGTCGTCGCCTAGTGCCGCACAAGAACCATGCAAAAGCATTTGAGTTTAATTGTGGCAAGTTTCAGGCGAAAGAGGAAGGGGGCAGCCGACGATGCCGCTCTGACGATGCCGCTGGCCCGGTTCGACGTATTGCCGTGAGGCCAACAAAAGCAGAAAACGAGATATTTCAGGAAATAAGGATTTGATAAAATTTAATTAATTAATATAATCCAAAAATATGAAAAAATTTCAACGCGAGCAATCCGGTGTGTGGGCTGTTCAAGGACTCCTTTTGTTTTCTGTCGCTTCCGGCAGCAATTCGGATGCAAACATGCATGCGTCGTAACGTTGCTGCAACGCTCATGCAAAGGCGCTTGAGCGATCCTAGGTTGCAGACGGCTGATGTTGCAGGCGGTCTGGCCCAATCAGTAGGAATTGCCATGCCGGCTTCATGCCGTGCTTTTTTGCTCGGCTTCATCGTTCGCACTGTCGTTTTGTCACGGCCGGCCGCGAAGCCATGCCGGTGAATATCGCCCGGCGCTTTCGGGGCGGATCGTTGCTCATGGTCGCAGGCCTTGCGATTGCCAGCGACGGTGATGCGCGGCGGCGACCCCGAGAATGTATCCAGCCCGGCAGGATTTCCTTTCGGCGTCCTGCATCTGGTCGCGGCAATGTCATGATTGGCCCGGCGAAGCGTGGATATTCCATCAAGGCGGCGCAGACTTCATCGCAACCAATCGCCTTGTCACGGCGACTGCCAGGACGTTCACCGTGACGCGCGGCTGTGGCCAACCTGTTCCTTCTCACATTGTCAGGCACAACAGCCGATGGTTGTATTCCATAAGGCCCGTCTGGCGTATCAGGGATCGATCGGCCGGAACGAGTGCAGGGGTGAGGCTGGTTGGCGTTGAATTCCCTGAACTTGCCTCGAATCCGGGGATGCGGCGAGGTGACATCGTTCACGCGATGAACAGAGTTCCGATATATGGTGCGGGTGTGTTGATGCGAGCCTTCATCTCGGTGCGGTCGGCGCATATTGAACATTGCAGGTGATGCGAGACGGCGACATCTCTGGCCTGTCTGTCATGGTCGGCCGCAGGCCGGCGAACTTGGGAGCGACTGATGCGAATACTCGTGGTTGAAGATGACAAGGATGTCGGCGGCTTCGTGGTGAAGGGGCTGCGCGAGGCGGGGCATACGGTCGAGCATGCGGATAACGGGCGGGACGGGCTTTTCATGGCGGCATCGGAGAATTTCGATGCGATCATTCTCGACCGGATGCTGCCGGGCGGGATCGACGGCCTGCGCCTTCTGGAGACGCTTCGTGCGCAGGACAACGTGACGCCGGTTCTGTTCCTGTCGGCCCTGGGTGAGGTGGATGATCGCGTCAAGGGCCTCAAGGCCGGCGGCGATGACTATCTCACCAAACCTTTCGCGTTTGCCGAACTTCTGGCCCGGGTCGAAGCGATGGCCCGGCGTGGCAAGGGCGAAGGTCCGGCGACGCGCCTGAACGTCGGCGACCTCGAAATGGACCTGCTGTCGAGAGGCGTGAAGCGGGCCGGACAAAAGATCGATCTGCAGCCCCGTGAATTCCGGCTGCTCGAGTATCTGATGCGCCATGCCGGCCAGGTGGTGACCCGGACCATGTTGCTGGAGGGAGTGTGGGACTATCACTTCGATCCGCAGACGAACGTGATCGACGTTCATATCTCCCGTCTTCGCCAGAAGATCGACAAGCCCTTCGACACCCCGCTTCTGCATACGGTACGCAATGCCGGATACATGTTGAGGGTCGAGGAACCCTGAGAACGCGTTGTGAGCAGCGGCGCCTCCGATACCGAAGAACTGCGAGGCTTGCCCCAGAGGCACGTCCGACATAATCGCCTATTGCGTTCGGCTGGCGTTCGGTTTGCGATTTTCTACGCGCTTGTTTTCGGGATTTCGGCCATCGTTCTGGCCGGCTCGCTCTACTATTCGACGATCGGCCTGCTCGGGAGGCAGACCCATGAGGCGATCCGCGTCGACGCACGCAGCCTGGCCGCTCATTTCGAGGCAGGCGGGTTGACCGGACTGGTTCTGACCCTGGACAGTCGGATCAGCGAGGACATCAACGACCACGCCATCTACCTGCTGGTCGATCCGCTGGGAAACCGGATTGCCGGCAACATGAGCCGATGGCCGCAAGGCATCAATACTGCTCACGTCTGGTATCAGGTGCCGCTCGAGCGAGGCGGCCGCAAATCGACGGCTCTGATGCGCTATTACGAACTGCCGGGCGGGTTTCAACTGCTGGTCGGCCGGGATGTCAGCACGCGCGCCCAGTTGCGGCGCATTCTCCGCGATGGGCTGCTCTGGGCCCTTGCGGCAATGGCGTTTCTTGGTGTGCTCGGAGCGATCGTCATTCGCGGCCTGTTCAAGCGGTCACTGGCCGACATTTCCGGCATAACCCGGGCCATCGCCCGCGGAGACCTGACCCGGCGGGTCCGCCGCTCGGGCAACAGTGACGAGTTCGATGAACTTGCTGAAACGATCAACGACATGCTCGATCGCATCGCAAAACTCATGGACGGCGTCCGCGAAGTGTCGAATTCGATCGCGCACGATCTTCGCACGCCGATTACGCGCGCCCGTGCGAGGCTCGAAGACGCCGCCGCACATGCGCGAACCACCGAGGAACTGCAAAGCGCCGTTGAGCGGGCGACCTTGGATCTCGACGGAATTGTTAACGTGTTTCAGGCCCTGCTTCGCATCGCCGAGATCGAGGCCGGCGCCCGCCGTTCGGCGTTCAGGGATGTCGATCTCGCGCCTGTGCTCGACGATTTGGCAGAGTTTTTCGATGCGTTGGCCGAGGAACGAGGCATTCTCATTGTCCGTGACTGGCCGAAATCGATCCCGATTTTTGGCGACCGCGATATGCTGCAGCAGGCGGTCTCCAACCTGCTGGATAACGCGATCAAGTTTTCCCGTGAAACCGACAGGGTGGTCATAGCCGCCCATGCCGGCGGTGGCCATGTGGAAATCCAGATCGCTGATCATGGTCCGGGCATTCCGGAGGCAGACCTGTCACGTGCCACCGAGCGATTCTATCGCGCCGAGGCGGCGCGTTCCACGCCGGGGTCAGGGTTGGGGCTTGCGCTTGTTTCCGCAATCGCACAACTCCACGGAGGTTCGCTGCTCCTGGAAAACAACGAGCCGGGCCTGCGGGCGCGTCTCATCCTGTCCCAGAGGGACAATGCTCCGCCACAATCACCGCGCCAGGAAGCTGCGTCATCGATGGCTTGATTCCGCGCCTCCCGGTTCATTTCGACTCTGATTGACATCCGACCGCGCCGTCCCGATACCGTGATCAATTGTGGAATGTGGGCCATGAAACGGGGCGGCGGGTGCGGGGCGCAATCTGTCCGCGTCATCTCTTCATCCAGCATAGCGTCCGGGGAGGATGAGACCATGACCGATACCACGAGCGCCGCTGCGCCTTCGTCCTGGAGCGCGCGTCTGACCCCCGCCCATTGGCGGGTGTTGACCGCCGCCTTCTTCGGCTGGGTGTTCGACGGATATGAGACCTACGCCCTGATCACCGTGATTGGCCCTGCGATGGTCGCACTTCTGCCAGCGCCCGAACGCGGGCACATCCATGCCGCCGCCGGCCTTGCCATTGCCATTACCCTGCTCGGCTGGGCGGCCGGTGGAACGGTTGGCGGCATTGCTGCCGATTATGTCGGTCGCAAGCGGATGCTGCTGATATCGGTGGTTGGCTACAGCCTGTTTACCGGCCTGACCGCATTCAGCACATCGGTCGACATGCTTGTGGCGTTCCGCTTCCTCACCGGCCTGTTTCTCGGTAGCGAATGGAGCACTGGCAATTCGCTGCTGGCCGAAACCTGGCCGAACGAGGCCCGCCCCAAGGGCGCCGGCTTTCTGCAGTCCGGCTTCGGGTTCGGCGCCTTCCTCGCTGCAGCCGTCTGGTACCTGCTGCGTCCGTTGGGGCCCGACGCGTGGCGTGCGATGTTTCTGGTCGGCGTCCTTCCGGGCTTTCTTGTGCTTTTTCTGCGTCGCCGCATCGACGATTCAGAAGCATGGGCACGGGCGGTTCGCGAGAAGCGCTGGGCCGTGACTGAAAATTCCGGCAGGCTGAGCCTGTCGGCGCGTCCTTTCACGCTCTTCCAGCTCTTCGCCGATCCGGAGGGCCGGCGCCGGACCGTGCTGGCCTGCCTGATGTCGATCAGCACGACGATGGGGTGGTGGGGAATCGCCACTTGGATACCCGGCTTCGTCGGGGGCTTCGCTGCCCATCACGGGCTTCACGGGCCATACTGGGCGAGCGTTGCCGGGCTCGTCTACACTGCGGGAGCCGTGGTTGGCTATCTCGTTTCTGGCTTCCTTGCCGACTGGATGGGCAGGCGGCGTTA
>NZ_AFPR01000106.1:0-10779 GCF_000219295.1 Acidiphilium sp. PM | reverse complement strand
TGCAGGACGAAACCGCCGAAAACCGGATGCTGCATTGATAATGAGGGCACTGGACTTTCCTCGGTTCAGGCTAGAGCCTCGCTTCCGGAAGTCAAGCCGACGTGATCGCCCGCCATCCGCGACCGCTTCAGGCGGACGTCGCCATCCGCGATCAGGTCAGGCGGACGTCGCCGTCCGCCGGCGCCGCTCGTGCCAGGCGTCCATCAGCTTGAGCACCGCCGCCGCCGTCTCCTCGATCGAGCGGCGGGTGACGTTCACCGTCGGCCAGCCGCGCGCGCTACAGGTCCGCCGCGCCCAGAGCAGCTCCGCCTTCACCGCCTCCTCGTCGACATAGTCGCCGCTGTCCGGCCGGAACGCCCCCGCCGCCCCGCCGCCCTGGCCGAGCAGGGTGAGCCGGTGCCGGCGGATCTCGATCAGCGGCTCGGCGTCGATGAACAGGCCGACCACCGGGCAGGGCGGATCGTCCAGCACGCCCGGCAGCTCGATCCCCGGCACCATCGGCACGTTCGCCGCCTTGATGCCGCGATTGGCGAGGTAGAACGAGGTCGGCGTCTTCGACGAGCGCGAGACGCCGACCAGGATCACATCCGCCTCCGCCAGCCCGCGCAGCGCCTGGCCGTCATCGTGCGAGAGCACGAAATGCATCGCGTCGATCCGGCGGAAATAATCGGCATCCAGCACGTATTGCCGCCCCGGGGTCGGCCGCGTCGGCGTCCCCAGCTCCTCGGCCAGCAGGTCGAACACCGGGTCGAGCACGTGTAGGATGCGCAGGCCGAGCCGCTGGCAGGCCTCGTCCAGCTCGTGGCGCAGCGCCTGGTCGAGCAGGCTGCACAGCACCGGGCCGCGCTCCGCCTCGATCCCCTCCAGCACCCGGTGCAGCTGCAGCCGCGAGCGGATCAGGCTCCAGCGGTGCAGATGGATGTCCGAACCCTCGAACTGCACCGAGGCCGCCCGCGCCACCGCGTTCAGCGTGTCGCCGGTGGCGTCGGAAACCAGGTGGAGATTGAGCCGCTTGCCGTCCATGCATGGTCTCATAGCGTGGATAACTCGGGCCGCGAAACCGCCCGCGGTGGAAAGCGTGGATGAATTTCACACCGCGGCGAGCGGTGGATGAATTTCCCGGGCATCCCCCGCATATGTGGAAAAACCGGGGGTTTGATGCAGAATCAGCAGATTGCAGGCCGAGTTTTGCTGTGGAAAACTCTGTGCAGAAAAAACCGGATTGCGGGGTTCCCCAGAGTTCACAGCTAACACTACTCCCCCCGTCCTTTCCTATAAGACGAATTGAAGCTAGGCAGGTCGCATGACGGGACAACGCGCTGAAAAACCGGTTCTCAGGGTGCTCGGGGGAGAGGCGGTCTGGCCGCCGCCGGTCTGGCTGATGCGCCAGGCGGGCCGCTACCTGCCCGAGTATCGCAAGCTCAGGGAAAAGGCGGGCAACTTCATCGCCCTGTGCACCACCCCCCCGCTCGCGACGGAGGTGACGCTGCAACCCGTCCGCCGCTTCGGCATGGACGCGGCGATCCTGTTCAGCGACATCCTGATCCTGCCCTGGGCGCTGGGCCAGAAACTCCGCTTCGCCGAGGGCGAGGGCCCCCGCCTCGAACGGATCGACGGTCTCGCCGGCCTCGAGGCGCTCGATCCCGCCGCCCTGCGCCAGGGCACCGAGCCGGTGATGGAAACCGTCTCCCGCGTCCGCGCCGAACTGCCGCCGGAGACGACGCTGATCGGCTTCGCCGGCAGCCCCTTCACCGTCGCCTGCTACATGATCGACGGCCGCGGCGGCGATTTCCCGCTGACCCGCGAGGTCGCCTACGCCGATCCCGCCCTGCTCGCCGCGGTGATCGAAACCGTCACCACCGCGACGATCGACTACCTCTCCTGGCAGATCGAGGCGGGGGCCGACTGCGTGATGCTGTTCGATTCCTGGGCCGGGCTGCTGCCGCCCGATCTCTTCCGCGCCCATGTCATCCACCCCACGGCGCGCATCGTCGAACAGCTGCGCGTCCGCCATCCGGGCGTGAAGGTCATCGGCTTCCCGCGCCTCGGCGGGCTGATGACGCTGCCCTACATCGCCGATACCGGCGTCGACGCCGTCGGGATGGACACTTCGGTCGATCCCGTCGCCCTCGCCCGGCTCGCCCCGCGCCGCGTCGCCTTCCAGGGCAATCTCGACCCGCTGCTGCTGCGCGCCGGCGGCATCTCGCTCGGCCAGGCGGTGGAGCGGATGGCCCGCGGGCTCGCAGGCCATCCGCATATCTTCAATCTCGGCCACGGCATCGTGCCGGACACCCCGCCCGAGCACGTCGCCGCGGTGATCGAACGCCTCCGCTCGCTGGAACCCGGCGAGCTTGAGGAATCCGCCCTCGCCGCCACCTGAGCGCCATGAACGATTCCGAACCCGTCCTGCCCGTCCGCACCGCCATCGTCCTGTTCAACCTCGGCGGTCCGGACGGTCCGGACTCGATCAAGCCCTTCCGCGTCAACCTCTTCTCGGACCCGGCGATCATCCGCGCCCCGGTCTTCGTCCGCTTCTGGCTGGCCCGGCTGATCGCCCGCTCCGCCCAGAAAAAGGCCGAGGAGGGCTATGCGCTGATGGGCGGCAAATCCCCCCTGCTCGACCTCACCCGCCAGCAGGCGGACGCGCTGGAATCCGCCCTGCCCGGCGCGAAATGCTTCATCGCGATGCGCTACTGGCACCCTTTCGCGCGCGACGTCGCCCGCGAGGTGAAGGCGTGGAACCCCGAGCGCATCCTTCTGCTCCCGCTCTACCCGCAATTCTCCACCACCACGACCGGCAGCTCGCTCGCGGACTGGCACGATTCCGCCGCCCGCGCCGGCCTCGTCGCGCCGACCACCACGCTCTGCTGCTGGTATGACGATCCCGCCTTCGCCGCCGCCACCGCCGAGCCGGTCATCCGCACCTACGAAACGGCCCGCGCCGAACTCGGGGCCGGCGCGAAAATCCGCCTGCTCTTCTCCGCCCACGGCCTGCCGGAATCCATCGTCAAGGCCGGCGACCCCTACCAGGAGGAGGTCGAGGCCTGCACCGAGGCGGTGATGGCGGCGATCGAGCGCCGCCTCGGCCACCGGCCGGACCATCAGGTCTGCTACCAGTCCCGCGCCACGCCGCAGAAATGGCTCGAACCCTCGACCGAGCAGGCGATCGAACAGGCCGCGCGCGACAATACCGCCGTCGTCGTCATCCCCATCGCCTTCGTCTCCGAGCATATCGAGACGCTGGTCGAGCTCGACGTCGAATACCGCGAGGTGGCCGACCACCTGAAACTGCCCGGCTATTACCGGGCCCCGGCGCAGAACGACGACCCCGCCTTCATCGCCGCCCTGGCCGGCATCGCCCGCCGCGCCGTCGCCCACGGCCCGGGCCTCTGCTCGCATCGCGGCGGGCGGGCCTGCGATGCCCGCAACCGGGATTGCCCCTGGGCGCGCTATCGGGCAGTCGTGGCGGCATGAAACGCACTTTCGGCCTCGTCATCTTCGACTGCGACGGCGTCCTGATCGACAGCGAGCGCGTCTCCGCCGCGGTCATCGCCGAATCGATGACCGAGCTCGGCCTGCCGGTCACGCCGGAAGCGGCGATGGCCCGCTTCGTCGGCGTCTCGCTGCGCGCCATGCGCCCGATGATCGAGGCCGATCTCGGCCGTCCCCTGCCGCCTGACTGGAACGCGATGCTGGTCGCCCGCATCGTCGCCGCGATGGAGCGTCACGCCGAACCCATTCCCGGCGCGCGCGAGATCCTCGAGCATTTCGATGCCGTCGGCCAGCCCTGGCGCATCGCCTCCAACTCGGCCGATGTGGAGATGGACGCGAAATTCGGCCGCACCGGCTGGCTCGACCTCGTCGCCGGCCGCACCTTTTCCGCCCCGCGCCTGTTCCCCGAGGGCGGCCGCCCGAAACCCGCGCCGGACGTCTTCCTCGCCGCCGCGCGCTCGCTGCCCGCCGCCCCCGAAACCTGCCTCGTGATCGAGGACAGCGTCACCGGCATCGCCGGCGCCATCGCCGCCGGCATGACCTGCTACGGTTTTGCTCCGCACGGCAACGGCGAGCCTCTTCTCGCCGCCGGCGCCGAACGGGTCATAAGCGGCCACCACGAACTGCGCGACCTCGTCGCCCTCGCCGCCGCGATCGGAGCAAAAGCATGACCATCGCCGCCCTCGCGCCGTTCTACCGCTGGGAACTCGCCTTCCACGTGATGTCGGTCATCGCCTGGATGGCGGCGCTGTTCTACCTGCCGCGCCTCTATGTCTATCACTGCCAGCTCGCCCCCGGCTCGGCCGAGTCCGCCCGCTTCAAGGTGATGGAACGCCGCCTGCTCAAGCAGATCGCCACCCCGGCGATGATCTCGTCCTGGACCTTCGGCATCCTGCTCATCCTCACCCCCGGCGCCATCTCCTGGTCGGCCGGCTGGTGGTGGACGAAATTCATCTCCGTCATCCTGATGAGCGGCTTCCACGGCGCGCTCTCCAAATGGCGGAAGAACTTCCTCAACGACGCCAACACGAAGCCCGAGCGCTTCTACCGCATCGCCAACGAGGTCCCGACCATCCTGATGATCGTGATCGTCATCATGGTCTTCGTGAAGCCCTGAGCCGGCGCAGGTTCCACATCACCGCCACATTCCGGTCATCGAAACACCGGTTTTCGCGCGTCATATCTCCCCGATCCGCAAGGATGGAGGAAGAGACATGAAACAATCCGCCCTCAGGGCCGTCGTTCTGGCCCTCGCGCTGACCGGTCTCGCCACCGCGCTCGCCGGCTGCGTCTACTACCCCTATGGCGGCCCCGGCTATTACGGCGGCGGCTACTATCACGGCGGCTGGCATCACGACGACGACGACCGCTGATGAACTGAGCCCGTCCCGGGCCTGATCATGGCAGGCATCCCGCCTGCCGCAAGGTGGCCGCCTTGCGGCCCGTCGTGTCCCTCATATACAACCGACCGGATGGCGCCCCAGGGCGCCGCCGGAACACGACAAAAGGGGGATAACGATGACCGAAAGCGCACCGCTCGACGAGGCAATCCGCACGGCCCTGCTTTCGGTCTCGACCGCGACTCTCACCACCGTGCTGCTCAAGAAGGGCCTGCGCAATGTCTGGCTGCGCGGCACGGCGCCGCTCGCCCCCGGCCAGGGCCGCAAGGTCGGCCGCGCCTTCACGCTGCGCTTCGTCCCCGCCCGCGAGGATCTCGCCACCCCCGCCTCCTGGGCCTCGCCCATCTCCACCCGCGCCGCGATCGAGGCGATGCCGGAAGGCTGCATCGCCGTCGCGGATGCGATGGGCATCACCGATGCCGGCATTTTCGGCGACATTCTCTGCGCCCGCATGGGCAAGCGCGGCGTCGCCGGCCTCGTCACCGACGGGGTGATGCGCGACCTCGCCGGCGTCCTCGGCACCGGCCTGCCGGTCTGGTGCCGCGGCGCCGCCGCCCCGCCCTCGGTCGCCGGCCTCACCTTCGTCGCCTGGCAGCAGCCCATCGCCTGCGGCGGCGTCGCCGTCTTCCCGAACGACGTGATCGTGGTCGATGACGACGGCGCCGTGGTCATCCCCCAGACCCTGCTCGACGAGGTGGTGCCCGAGGCGATCGAGCAGGAGGCGCTGGAAGCCTGGATCATGACCGAGATCGACCGCGGCGTGCCGCTCCCCGGCCTCTACCCCGCCAACGCCGAAACCAAAGCCCGCTACGAAGCCTTCCGCGCCAGCCGGAAGGCCTGACCGTGTCGGGCTTGCGCAAGGGCCTGACCAGCTACGGCGATGCCGGCTTCTCGCTTTTTCTCCGCAAGGCCTTCATCAAGGCGATGGGCTATTCCGACGATGCGCTGGACCGCCCCATCATCGGCATCACCAACACCGGCAGCGACTACAACCCCTGCCACGGCAACAGCCCCGACCTGATCGAGGCCGCCAAGCGCGGCGTCATGCTCGCCGGCGGCCTGCCGATGGTCTTCCCCACCATCTCCATCGGCGAGAGCTTCGCGCACCCCACCTCGATGTTCCTGCGCAACCTGATGGCGATGGACACCGAGGAAATGATCCGCGCCCAGCCGATGGACGCCGTCATCGTCATCGGCGGCTGCGACAAGACGCTCCCCGCCCAGCTCATGGGGGCGATCAGCACCAATCTGCCCACCATCGTCGTCCCCACCGGCCCGATGGTCGTCGGCCACCACAAGGGCGAGGTGCTCGGCGCCTGCACCGATTGCCGCCGTCTCTGGGGAATGCACCGCGCCGGGCAGATCGACGCCGCCGAAATCGAGACCATCAGCGGCCGCCTCGCCCCCTCGGTCGGCACCTGCATGGTGATGGGCACCGCCAGCACCATGGCCTGCGTGATCGAGGCGCTCGGTTTCTCGCTCCCCATGAGTGCCACAATCCCCGCCGTCCATGCCGAGCGCCGCCGCATCGCCGAGGCCAGCGGCAAGCGCATCGTCGACCTGGCGAAAGCCGGCGCGCCCCGCCCGCGCGACCTCATCACGCCCGCCGCCTTGCGCAACGCCCTCACCGTCCTGCAAGCCATCGGCGGCTCGACCAACGGCATCATCCATCTCACCGCCATGGCCGGCCGCGCCGGAACAAGAATCGAACTCGAAACGGTGGACGAGATCGGCCGCAACGTCCCCGTCCTGGTCGACCTGAAACCCTCCGGCGATCACTACATGGAGCATTTCCACCATGCCGGCGGCGTCCCCCGCCTGCTGCGCGAACTTTCGCGCCATCTCGATCCTGCGTCCCCCACCGTCAGCGGCCGGACCATCGGCGAGATCGCCGAAGCCGCCGAGATCGTCCCCGGGCAGACCGTCATCCGCGGCGCGGACAAGCCGCTGAAATCCACCGGCGCCCTCGCCGTGCTGCGCGGCAATCTCTGCCCGCGCGGCGCCGTCATCAAGCAATCCGCCGCCTCGCCGCATCTGCTGAGCCATACCGGCCCGGCCCTCGTGTTTGAAAATGTCGAGGACATGGCGGCGAGAATCGATTCCGACGAGCTGGACGTCACACCCGAGACCGTCCTCGTCCTGCGCAATACCGGTCCCATCGGCGCGCCCGGCATGCCGGAGGCCGGCTACCTGCCCATCCCGCGCAAGCTCGCCCGCGCCGGCGTGAAGGACATGGTGCGGATCTCGGATGCGCGGATGAGCGGCACCGCCTTCGGCACCATCGTCCTGCACATCGCCCCGGAATCGGCGGCCGGCGGCCCGCTCGCCCTGGTCCGCACCGGCGATCCGATCCGGCTCGACGTCGCGGCGCGAACGCTCGACCTGCTGATCGACGATGCCGAATGGCAGCGCCGCGCCGCCGAACATGCCGCGACGCCAAGGCGCCCGCCGCCTGCGCGCGGCTACGCCCGCCTTTTCGAAACCACCGTGTTGCAGGCCGACGAAGGCTGCGATTTCGATTTCCTGCAGGGAGGCCCACAAGAATGAGCGACCGCCCGAAACTTCTGTTCCTCGGCAGCCTGATGCCGGTCATCGAGGACTCCCTCGAAGCCGGCTTCGAAATCCTCCGTGACGACGGCACCAATCTCGACGCGCTGATCGAGCGTCACGGCGCCGAAATCCGCGGCATCGTCACGCGCGGCCGCCGCCCGACCGACGCCGCGCTGATCGCCCGCCTGCCCGCCCTCGAACTGATCGCCAATTTCGGCGTCGGCTACGACACGGTCGATGTCGTGGCCGCCGCCAAACACGGTGTTATCGTCACCAACACGCCGGACGTGCTGAACGACGAGATGGGCGATTTCACCGTCGGCCTGCTGCTCGCCACCATCCGCACCCTGCCCGCGGCCGAGCGTTTCCTGCGCGCGGGAAAATGGCTGCACGACGCCTTCCCCCTCGGCAGCAGCCTGCGCGGCCGGCGCATCGGCATCGCCGGCATGGGCCGCATCGGCCAGGTCATCGCCCGTCGCCTCTCCGGCTTCGACCTGCCGATTTCATATCACTCCCGCAACAGGGTTCCGCATCTCGACTATCCGCATTTTCCCTCGCTCGTCGAACTTGCCGCCAATGTCGACGTGCTCATCGTCGTGCTCCCCGGCGGCCCGGCGACGCGCCACGCGGTCAACGCCGAGGTGCTCGCGGCCCTCGGTCCCGACGGCATTCTGATCAACGTCGCGCGCGGCACGGTCGTCGATGAAGCCGCGTTGATCGACGCACTCGGCAGCCGGAAAATCCTCGCCGCCGGCCTCGATGTTTTCGAAGACGAGCCCCGCGTGCCGGCAGCCCTTCTCGCCTGCGACAACGCTGTTCTGGTCCCCCACGTCGGCACCGCCACGCATCACACGCGCGGCCTGATGGCGGATCTGCTGATCCGCAATGTCCGCGCGTGGTTCGGCGGCGAGGGGCCGATCACGCCTGTCGCCGAGACACCGGCGCCCGGGCGCCGCGCGCCACAAACAGATAGTTCGATATCAAAACAATGAAGCTCGATCATACCGCACGCGGCGTCTTCCCCATCGCCCCCACACCCTTCCTGCCCGACGGCGCGGTCGACACGAAGTCGATCGACACCATGTGCGATTTCTATTTTTCCGCCGGCGCCACCGGCCTGACCATTCTCGGCATCATGGGCGAGGCCCCCAAGCTCGACGCTGACGAGGCGTTAGCCATCTCCCGCCAGGTCATCGGGCGGTGCGAAATCCCCGTCATCGTCGGCGTCTCCGCCCCCGGCTTCGCCGCCATGCGCAACCTCGCCCGCGCGGTGATGGATGCGGGCGCCGCCGGCGTCATGATCGCCCCACCGCCCTCACTGCGCACCGACGACCAGATCGTGACGTATTACCACAACGCGATCGAGGCGATCGGCGGCGAAATCCCGTTCGTGATCCAGGACTACCCGCTCACCCTCTCGGTGATCATGACGCCCGCCGTCATCCGCCGCATCGTCATGGACCTGCCCTCCTGCGTCATGCTCAAGCACGAGGACTGGCCGGGGCTTGAAAAGATCTCCGCGCTGCGCGCCTTCCAGCGCGAGGGCAGCCTGCGCCCGCTTTCGATTCTCACAGGCAATGGCGGGCTCTTTCTCGATTTCGAAATGGAGCGCGGCGCTGACGGCGCGATGACCGGCTACTGCTTCCCCGACATGCTGGCGGATGTCGTCCGCCTCTCGAACGACGGCAAGCGCGACGAGGCGCACGACCTGTTCGACGCCCACCTCCCGCTGATCCGCTACGAACAGCAGCAGGGCGTCGGCCTCGCCACGCGGAAATACGTGCTGCGGAAGCGCGGCGCCATCGCGCACGATGCCCAGCGCGCCCCCGCCGGCAAGCTCACCGAAACCGCCCGCGCCGAAATCGATTTTCTGCTCCGCCGCCTCGCGAAGCACGACCCCCGCGCCCATTTCTGAAGGACACCGCAAGTGAAAAACCGTTTCGAAGGCAAGACGGCGGTTATCACCGGCGGCGCCGCCGGCATCGGCCTCGCCGCCGCCACGCGCATCATCGCCGAGGGCGGCAACGCGGTATTGTGGGATCGCAGCCGTGACGCGATCGTCGCCGCGGCCCGCGAACTCGGCCCCGCCTGCTCCGGCGAGGCGCTCGACGTCACCGATTTCGCCGCGCTCGAACACGCCGCCGCCGAGGCGGTGCGCGACCATGGCGCGATCGACATCCTCATCGCCGGCGCCGGCATCACCGGCCCCAACACCACCACCTGGGACTATCCGGTCGATGCCTGGCGGCAGGTGATCGAGGTCAACCTCACCGGCATCTTTCTCACCTGCAAGGCGGTGGTGCCGCACATGCGCGCGCGCAACGCCGGGCGCATCGTCAACATCGCCTCGGTCGCCGGCAAGGAAGGCAACCCCAACGCCTCGGCCTACAGCGCGTCGAAGGCCGGCGTCATCGGCCTCACCAAGTCGCTCGGCAAGGAACTCGCCACCACGCCGATCACGGTGAACTGCATCACCCCCGCCGCCGTCCGCACCGCGATCTTCGAGCAGATGAGCCAGCAGCACATCGACTACATGCTCTCGAAAATCCCGATGAACCGCTTCGGCACGGTCGAGGAAATCGCGGCGCTGATCTGCTTCCTCGCCTCCGACGAAGCCTCCTTCAGCACCGGCGCGGTGTTCGACATCTCCGGCGGCCGCGCCACCTACTGACGCGCCGTTATTTCACCGGCGGCGTCCAGCGCCGCAGCAGCAGCGCGTTCGTCACCACGCTCACGCTCGATGCCGCCATCGCCGCCCCCGCCACCATCGGGCTCAGGAACCCGATGGCGGCCAGCGGAATCCCGATCACGTTATAGGCGAAGGCCCAGAACAGCCCCTGGCGGATCTTGCGCATCGTCGCCCGCGCCACATCCAGCGCCGCCGCCACCAGCGCAGGGTCGCCGCGCATCAGCGTGATCCCTGCCGTATGCATCGCGACATCCGATCCGCTCGCCATCGCCATGCCGATATCCGCCGCGGCGAGCGAGGGCGCGTCGTTCACCCCGTCGCCGACCATGGCGACCACGCGGCCCTCCCGCCGCAGCGCCGCCACCGTCGCGGCCTTGCCCTCCGGCAACTGCCCGGCGATCACCTCGTCGATGCCGACGGCCCTCGCCGCCGCCGCCGCACTGCCCGCATTGTCCCCGGTCAGCAGCACCACGCGCCGCCCCTGTGCCCGCAGCGCCGCCACCGCCTCGCGCGCGCCACTCTTCGGCGCATCCCCGAACGCGACCAGCCCGAGCACCCGCCCCTCGCCGATCACCCAGGACACGCTGCGCCCCTCTTCCTCCAGCGCTGTCGCCCGCTCCGCCAGCGCCCCCGGCGCAGCGCCCTGCT
>NZ_AFPR01000107.1:0-11656 GCF_000219295.1 Acidiphilium sp. PM | reverse complement strand
TAAGCGCCGGCATTCATCGCCACGGCGCCGCCGAGCGAGCCCGGAATGCCCGAGAGGAATTCGAGCCCGGTGAGCCCCGCCGCCGCCGCGTGTTCGGCGATCGTCGCATCCAGCGCCGCCGCCCCCGCAACGATGCCGTCCGGCAGGACTTCGATGTCCGCGAACCCGCGCACCAGCCGCACGACCACACCCGCGATCCCGCCATCCCGCACGATCAGGTTGGAGGCGGCGCCGATCGGCAGCACCGGCACTTCCGGCGCCAGCGCGGCGAGAAAACGGCTCAGATCCTCGATATCGGCAGGGCGTAACATCACCTCCGCCGGCCCGCCGACGCGGAACCACGTCACCGGCCCGAGCGGAACATCGAACCCGATGCGCCCGCGCACTTCCGGCAGGGCGGCGCGCCAGTCGGCCATGACCGGAGCGGCCATCATCGCATCCCCCCGGCACCGCGGCGGGTGGTCTCGATCAGCGCCTGCATCTGGTTGGGCAGCGCCTGCGCCCAGTTGGTAATCGACCCGGCGCCGAGGCAGACGACGTAATCGCCGGCGCGGGCCATCGCGTTGATCATCTCGGCCAGATGATCGGGGCTACCGAGCGAGACAACCGATTTGTGGCCGCGCGCCCGCAGCCCCTCGACCAGCGCGTCGCGATCGATACCCGGGATCGGCTCCTCGCCCGCCGGATAGACGTCGGCGACGATCACCTTTCCCGCATCGTTCATGCAGGTGCAGAAATCCTCGAACAGCGTCGCCAGCCGCGTGTAGCGGTGCGGCTGCACCACGGCGATCACGTCCCGCGCACCGGCCTGGCGCGCCGCCCGCAGCACCGCCGCGATCTCGACCGGGTGATGTCCGTAATCGTCGATCACGGTGATGCCGGCGACCTCGCCGGTCTTGGTGAAACGCCGCTTCACGCCCCGGAAACTCGCCAGCGCCGCGCGCAGGTCGACCTCCGGCACCTCCATCTCGATGCCGATCGCGATCGCGGCCAGCGCGTTCTGGACATTGTGGTTGCCCAGCATCGGCAGGCGCATCGGCGCCAACACGCGCTCGCGCCCGGCCACCCGTTCGGACAGGCGCACCTCGAACGTCGCGCCATTACGGTCGGACATGATCCGCTCGGCCCGGACATCCGCCTGCGGCGACAGGCCATAGGTGATCAGCCGGTGATCCGACAGGTCCGGGATCATCCGCTGCACGCCGGGATGATCGATGCACAGAACCGCGAACCCGTAGAACGGGATGTTCGAGACGAACTGGCGATATCCCGCCTCCATCGCCTCGGCGGAGCCCCAATGGTCGAGATGCTCGGGGTCCATGTTGGTGACGACGGCGATCACCGCCGGCAGGCGGAGGAAGCTGCCATCGCTCTCATCGGCCTCGACCACCATCCAGTCGCCGCCGCCAAGCCGTGCATTGGTGCCGTAGGCGTTGATGATCCCACCATTGATCACGGTCGGATCGAGCCCCGCCCCTTCGAGCACGGCCGCGACGAGGCTCGTCGTCGTCGTCTTGCCATGCGTGCCGCCGATCGCGACGGACCAGCGCAGCCGCATCAGTTCGCCCAGCATCTCGGCGCGCCGCACCACCGGGATCATCCGCTTGCGCGCCGCCTGCACCTCGGGATTGTCGCGCGGCACCGCGGTCGACACCACAACCACCTGCGCGTTGCCCAGATTCGCCGCGTCATGCCCGATCGCGACCGGAATGCCCGCGGCGCGCAGGCGGGCGACATTGGCGTTTTCGGAAAGGTCGGATCCCTGCACGGAATAGCCGAGATTGTGTAGCACCTCGGCAATGCCCGACATGCCGATCCCGGCAATGCCGACGAAATGGATCGTCCCGATCGACAGCGGCATCGCCCTCATCGCACACGCTCCGCAATGGCCGACAGAACGAGATCGGCGAGCCGCGCGGCAGCCTCCTCGATCCGCGCGCTCGCCGCCGCCTCGGCCATCGCGGCCAGCCGCAGCGGATCATCGAGCAGGGATTCGAGTACGCCGGCCAGCCGGTCCGGTGTCGTCGTCGCCTGGTCGAGCCGGAATGCGCCGCCCCGCCGCGCCAGGACATCGGCATTGTGCCGCTGGTCGGTATTGATCGCGAGCGGAATGAAGATCGCCGGCCGCCCGATCGTCGCCACCTCGGCGACGGTCGACCCGCCGGACCGCGCGACCAGCAGATGCGCCGCCGCCATGCGCGGCGCCACATCGCTGAAGAACGGCGCCAGTTCATGTGTGATCCCGGCGGCATCGAGTGCGCCGCGTGCCGCCCCGATAGCCTCCCCCGGGCATTGCATGGTCAGTGCGATCCGCCGGCGCAGCCCCTCCGGCAGCCGGGCCAGCGCCTCGGGTACCAGGGTGGCGAAAATCCGCGCCCCGAGCGAGCCGCCGAGCACCAGCAGCCGGATCGTCTCCGCCGGCGGTTCATAGGGCGACGCAGCCAGCACCGAAATCGCGGCGCGCACCGGGTTGCCGGTCACTGTCGCGCGCGCCCGGCCGGGCACCCCCGCGGTGCCCTCGAAGCTCAGCGCGAGATGGTCGGCGAAGCGCGCGAGGAAGCGGTTCGCGCCGCCGAGCACCGCGTTCTGGTCGTGCAACACGATGGCGGGCCGCCGCCGCAGCGTAGCCGCCGCGAGCACCGGCGGCACCGAGGGGTAGCCGCCGAAGCCGACCACAGCGGCAGCATCGAGCTTTGCAAGGATGCGCCGGGCCGCGACGGTGCCGCGCGCAAGCTGTGCCACGCCAAGAAGTCGCCGCCCAAGACTGCGTCCGGCCAGCCCCGCACCGGCCAGAACATGGCGCTCGCAGCCGGCAAATACCGCCGATTTCTGCCCCGCCGAGCGCGCGTCCGTCATCAGCACGATCCGCTGGCCACGCCGCATCAGTTCGTCTGCCACGGATTCCGCGGGAACCATGTGCCCGCCCGTGCCGCCGGCTGCGATGACAATCGGGTTCAGCATCGCGCCTCTCATACCGCCCGATCCTGCATGCCGAGGCCGAACAGCCCGTCCGTCACGCGCTCGGCATGGGTGCGCCGTCGCGTCAGCGCCAGCAGGAACCCCATGTGCAACCCGGTCGCCAGAACAGCCGAACCGCCATAAGATAGGAACGGCAGTGTCATGCCCTTGGTCGGGATCATCGACAATGAAGACGCCATGTTGATGAAGGCCTGCAGTCCGAAACTGGTCAGCAGCCCGGCAGAGGCGAGGGCCACGAACGGATCCGTCTCGCGCAGCACCCGCATGAACCCACGCAGCACGATCACCGCATAGAGCGCGATGATGCCGAGGCAAAGAAACATGCCGAATTCCTCGCCAGCCACCGCGAAGACGAAATCGGCGCGCGCGTCGGGCAGGTAGTGCTTCACCTGCCCCTCGCCCGGCCCGCGTCCCCAGAGCCCGCCATTGGCGAAGGCGGAAAGCGCCGTGAGCGCCTGATACGCCTTGTCCTTGGTCGGATGGAGGAACAGCATCACGCGCTTGTGCACGTGAGCGATCAGCTCGAATGCTGCGAATCCGGCGGCGCCAAATCCGGCCACGCCAAGCCCCACGAAAAACGTGTTCAGGCCGTCGAGAAAAAGCTGGACGAAAAATGTCGCCAGCACCAGGGCGGTTGAACCGACATCGGGCTGGCGCAGAAGAATCAGCACCACCAGGCTGTTGAGACCGATCGCCGCGAACATGCCCGGAAATCCCGGCGTGCGCCGCCGCTCCGCCAGCAGCCATGCGGTCGCGATGATCAGCGCGGGCTTGAGGAATTCCGAAGGCTGAATGGTGAAGCCCGGCAGCGCGATCCAGCGCCGTCCGCCATCGACGACGACGCCATGCACGAGAGTGAACCCGGTGAGCACAAGGAAGACCACCCCGGTCGCGAGCGCGGCGAGCTTGACGTAATGCAGGTCGAGCATCGAAACCCCGACCATCAGAATTCCCGCCGTCAGCAGATAGACGATCTGCCGGATCATCACGATCGTGTTAGGATCGTTCAGCGAAAGATTGGTCGCCGGCGTGGCCGCGAGCGCAAGCACATAGCCCAGGCCCACCAGCAGCAGCAGGGCGGTGAGCATCACCCGGTCGACGCTCCACCACCACCGTCCGACGACTGAATCATCCGCGCGCGAAAGGACCGGCATCACCTGGCCTCCATCGAAACGAGGCGGGCGGCCAGTTCGGCGAAACGTCGTCCGCGCGCGGCGTAATCGGTGAACTGGTCGAAACTCGCTGCCGCCGGCGAGAGCAGCACGGTATCGACCCCAATTCGCCGGGCCGCCGCGAAAGCAGACGGAACGGCGTTCTCGATCGTCCCCGCGATCTCGCAGGAGACGCCCGCGCTGGCGAGCGTCGCGGCGAATTCCGGCGCATCGCGGCCAATCAGCACCGCATGGGCAACGCGGGAAAACCACGGCGCCAGCGGCGTGATGCCGCCGTCCTTCCCGATCCCCCCGGCAATCCATACCAGGCGCTCATGGCAATCCAGCGCTCGCGCGGCCGAATCGGCATTGGTTGCCTTGCTGTCATCGATGAAGGTTACGCCCGCAACCGATGCGACCACGCGCTGCCGGTGCGGCAGTCCGGGAAAGGACGCCATCGCCCGGCCAATGACCTCGCGCGGAACACCGAACGCGAGCGCAAGGGCAGCCGCGGCCGCCGCGTTTTGCGCGTTGTGCGTGCCGGGCAATGCCGCCGCCGCGTCGAGATCGGCAATCACGCCGGAATGATCGACCAGCTTGCGGCCGCGCGCGAAAATATCGGCCCGCTGGCAGCCGGAAATTCGCACGATTCGTCTCTTGCCATCCTCGAATCGGGTCGCCATCGCCGCCGTCGCGGCGTCATCGATCCCAAACACGGCGACATCGCCAGCTTCCTGTCCGACAAAAAGCCGAGACTTTGCAGCTTCATATCCGGCCATGTTACCATGGCGGTCGAGGTGATCCGGGGTCAGATTCAGCATTGCCCCAGCACTGAAGCGCATGTTTACGATTCGCTCCAACATGTAGCTCGACATTTCGAGCACATACACGCCGTCATCACCAAGGCGCGGCAAGGCGAGCGCGGCCGGCCCCAGATTGCCGCCCGCCGCAACCTCGATGCCGGCATCGGCAAGGATATGCGCCAGCAGCGCCGTCGTGGTGGACTTGCCGTTGGTGCCGGTGATTCCAACGAACCGCGCAGAACTGCCCGAGTCGCGGACCGCGCGGAACAGCAGTTCGGCATCGGTGAAAATCGGCACGCCGCGCGCCATCACCGCCGCTGCCTCGGGATGAGGCACAGGCAGAGCATGGGGAATGCCCGGCGACAGGATCAGTCCGTCGAGTTTGGAGGCATCGCTGGGCCGGCCGATCGTAATCCCCACAGCAGCAGCCGCGCCGCGCCGTGCCTCGTTGTCGTCCCAGGCGATGACCGACGCGCCCATGGCCACGAGCGCTTGCGCTGCTGGCAAGCCGTTCACTCCGAGACCCAGCACTGCGTAACGCCGCCCCGCGAACACGTGGCTCCAGTTTTCCACCGGCGCGCTCATCGGATTTTCAGGGTCGCCAGGCCCAGCAACGCAAGTATCATCGCAACGATCCAGAAGCGGATCACCACGGTCGGCTCGGCCCAGCCCTTCTTCTCGAAGTGATGATGCAGCGGCGCCATCAGGAATACGCGCCGCCCGGTCCGTTTGTACCAGAACACCTGCACGATGACCGAAACGGTCTCGACGACGAACAGCCCGCCGGTAATTGCCAGCACGATCTCGTTCTTCGTCGCCACGGCGACCGAACCGAGTGCACCCCCAAGCGCAAGCGAACCGGTATCGCCCATGAACACGGCGGCCGGCGGCGCGTTGAACCACAGGAATCCCATGCCGGCGCCGATCAGCGCCGAGCAGAACACGGCCAGCTCACCCGTTCCGGGAACGAAATTGATTTCGAGGTAATGCGAAAAAATCCTGTTGCCGACGAGATAGGCAATCAGCGTGAACACGCCGGCGGCGATGATCGTCGGCACGATAGCAAGGCCATCGAGCCCGTCGGTCAGGTTCACCGCGTTCGAGGCGCCCATCATCACGAACATCGCGACCAGCGGAAACAGCGGGCCGAACGGGATCATGAGATGCTTGAATACCGGCACGGCGAGCGAATCGGCGATCGAGCCGGGCATCAGCTGCGTGATCCATACAGCCGCGCCAAGCCCGAGCACCGCCTGCACAACGAGCTTGATCCGCCCCGGCACACCCTTGGTGTTGCGCTTCGTCAGCTTGAGGAAATCATCGGCGAAGCCGAGTGCGCCATAGCCGATCGTGATCATCAGCACGGCCCAGACATAGCCGTTCCGCAGGTCTGCCCAGAGCAGTGTCGAAACGGTCAGAGCGATCAGGATCAGGAAGCCGCCCATCGTGGGCGTGCCCTTCTTCTCGATCAGATGCCGTTCCGGCCCGTCGGCCCGGATCGGCTGCCCCTGCTTCTGGAGCGACTTGAGCCAGCGGATCAGCCTGGGGCCGAGCAGGAAACTGACGACAAGCGCCGTCAGGCACGCGCCACCCGCGCGGAACGTGATATAGCGGATCAGGTTGAACGCGTGGAACGCGGCGACATGGGGAAGGAGCAGAGCGTAGAGCATCAGGCCTTGTCCTCGATCGCCGCGACCACGTCACGCATCCGCGACCCGTAGCTCCCTTTCACCAGCACGACGTCACCCACCGCGAGTGCGGCGCGCACCGCCGGTGCGAGGGATGCGGCATCCACCGCCCATGCGCCCCGCTGACGTTCCGGCAGTTCATCGAACATCACGCGCATATGCGGCCCGCAGGCGAAAACCAGATCGGCCACGCCGGAAACCGCATCCGCAAGATCGCGATGCTCGTCATCGGCATAGTCACCGAGTTCGAGCATGTCGCCCAGCACGGCGATGCGCCGCCCCGGCAGCAGTGAGAGAACCTCGATCGCCGCACGCACCGAGTTGCCAGAAGCATTGTAACTCTCGTCGAGCAGCGTGATCTCGACGCCGTCCACATTCACGCGGCGTCGGGCGCCGCGCCCGGCCAGCGGTGCAAAACCATCGAGCGCCGCCGCGGCCTGCGCCGGATCGAGCCCGAGTGCCGCCGCCGCCGCCAGCGCCGCCACCGCGTTCATCGCCATATGCGTTCCCGGCGCAGCGAGACGGCAACGGACCACCATGCGCAGGATATTCGCCGTCACCGCGACTCCGTCGGCATCGCTCTCGGCTTCGATCAGCCTTGCCTCCGCGAGATCCTGCGCGCCGAAACTGACCACCCGAACCCCGTCCCGCGCCCGGCGCGCAAGGCGCGAAAGGAACGGCCCACGCGGCAGCACCGCCGCCCCGCCCGGCACCACGCCGCGCAACAATTCCGCCTTTTCATCGGCAATCGCCTCGACCGAACCCATCAACCCCAGATGCGCCGAGCCGATCGCGGTGATCACGCCGACATGCGGCCGCGTGATGGCGGAGAGCGGCGCGATCTCGCCTGGATGGTTCATGCCGATCTCGACCACCGCAAAATCGGCCTCGGCCGGCAACCGCGCGAGGGTCAGCGGCACGCCGATATGGTTGTTGAAGGAGGCTTCAGCCGCATGCGTCGCGCCAAATGCGGAGAGGATCCGGCGCAGCATTTCCTTGGTGGTGGACTTGCCGACCGAGCCCGTGACCGCGACGACGCGGGCGCGGCTGCGCGCCCGACCGAATTCGCCGAGCCGGGTGAGCGCGGCCTGCACATCCTCGACGAGCAGCGCCGGCCCGGCGCCGACATCGCGCGAAACCAGCACGCAGGCCGCCCCTTTCGCCTCGGCATCAGGAACGAAATCATGCCCGTCGCGAGCGTCCGCCAGGGCGACGAACAACTCGCCTGGCGCGGTCGTCCGGCTGTCGATCGAAACACCTGTGGCATCAGCCTCGCCGCGCAGCCAGGTGCCGTTGGTGGCGACGGCAAGGTCGCGCGCGCTCCAGAGACCGCTCATGCCGCAAGTTCCCTGATCACCGCCGCATCGTCGAAGGGCAGCACCGCATCACCGACGATCTGCCCGCTCTCATGTCCCTTGCCAGCCACGGCCAGCACGTCGCCCGCCCGCAGCGCATCGAGTCCGGCAGCGATCGCGGCACGCCGGTCGCCGATCTCCCGCGCGCCGGGGCAGGCCGCGAGGATTGCCGCGCGGATCGATGCCGGGTCCTCGCTCCGCGGATTGTCGTCGGTGACGATCGCGACGTCCGCGAGTCTCGCGGCCACATCACCCATCAGCTTCCGCTTGCCGCGATCCCGATCGCCGCCCGCGCCGAACACCAGCACCAGCCGTCCGGCCGCGTGCGGGCGCAGCGCCATCAGCAACCGCTCCAGCGCATCCGGCGTGTGCGCGTAATCGACATAGGCGGCAGCGCCATTCGGCAGCACCGCCGCGCGCTCCAGCCTCCCGCGCACCGGCGCGAGGCCTGGCAGCCTGTCCAGCGGATCGGACACGCCTGCCGCACGCGCGAGGCCTGCCGCAAGCAACGCATTATCCACCTGGAACCGGCCCGGAAGCGGCAGTTCGATCTCGCGCGACACGCCACCGCACGCGATCGTCAGCACTTGGCTAGACGGCGTCGCGATGATGCCGCGCAGGTCAAACAGGTCACCGCCCGCGCCCACCGTCGCCAGATCGAGCCGCCGCGCCTGCGCGATGTCGCGCAGTGCCGCCAGCGTATCCGGCTCAAGATCGGCCATTGCCACCGCCGGCGCGCCGGGAAGCAGCAGGTCCTGGAACAGCCGCAACTTGGCCCGACGGTAGGACGCCATGTCCCCGTGATAATCGAGATGATCGCGTGTCAGGTTGCTGAACCCGCCAGCGGCAAGGCGCAGCCCATGCAGGCGGAACTGGTCGAGCCCATGCGAGGAGGCCTCGAGCGCAACGGTCCCGATTCCGGCCGCCCGCAACGCGGCAAGGATATCGGAGAGGGTCACCGGATCCGGCGTGGTCAGGCTTGCCCCCGGCGCGAAGCCCGGCGCGATCAGCCCGAGCGTGCCGAGCGAGGCGGCCGGTCTCCCGCTCGCCACTGCCATCTGGCGGATGAAATCCACCGTCGAGGTCTTCCCATTGGTGCCTGTCACGCCGAGAATCGTCTCCGGCAGCGGTCCTGCCAGCGTCGCCGCGATCTCGGCCAGGCGGCGCCGCGGCTCCGGGTCCTCGATCAGCGGGCGTGGCGGCACGCCAGGCGGCCAGCGGGTGCCCGAAGGCGCCAGCACCGCGGCGGCCCCCTGTGCCACGGCCTGGGCGATGAAATCTCGCCCATCGGCGCGCGCGCCCGGCAAGGCGGCGAAGATCATGCCCTTGCGCACGGCGCGGCTGTCAGCGGTGATTCCGGAAAACACCGTCTCCGGCGGCAGGATCCAGCCTGGCGGGGCACCGTAACGTGAAAGACCGTCCATCAGTTCACCCCCCCGCATGCGTCACCGGCAGGGCGATATTCATGATCCGGTGCCCCAGCGTATGGGCGCTGGAAGCGGGCGCCGCGGGCAGGCTCACCGTTTGTGCCGCCGGCGCCAGGGGCTGCCACATCTCGGTCCGTGCGAGCGCCTGGTCATGCGCCGCGACGTCCATGTTCGCCGGCGGGGTCTGATGCGCGAGGATATAGGCGTATTTGCTCGCCCCCGGCGGGAACAGGTGCCCCGGCCCCAGCGCGAGCCGACCCGGCGGCGCCGGCGGATCGAGCGGGATCGACAGTGCCGCCTGCGCCTCGGCAAGCGTCTGGCCGGATAAAGGCATGATCCCGAGCATCGGCCCGATCCGCGAGATGATCTGGGCGACGGCCGGCGCGGCGACATAGCCGCCCGTGGTAAACCCATGGCAGAACGGCAGCATCTGCTTCGTCGCATGCGGCTGCAGCACGACGACATAGACCACATAGCGCGGATCGTTCATCGGAAACGCGGCCATGAACGAGGCGTTGTTGAGATGTTGCAGATAGCGCCCGTTCGGCCCGACGACCTGCGCCGTGCCGGTCTTGCCGCCGACGAGATACCCCGGCACCCGGGCATAGACGCCGGTGCCATCCGGGGCGGTGACGACATTGCGCATCATCTTGCGCATGATCAGCGACGTCCGCTCGCTCATCACCCGCACCCCGGCGGACCGCTTCCCATGGTCCAGCAGGGTGGGCGGATACCAGATCCCGCCATTGACGACCGGCACGACCGCCGAAATCAGCTGCAGTGGCGACATCGCGATGCCGTTGCCGAAACTCACCGTCATCGTCGTCAGCAGCTTCCAGCTTGATTTCGGGTGATACATCGGCGGCGTGGCTTCCGGCAGCTGGATCGGCGGACGACGGAAGAAGCCGAGCTTGCGCAGCCATGCGCGCTGGATCTGCGGCCCGAGAATGGTCGCGATCCGCGAGGCGCCGATATTCGACGACACGGCGAGGATATGCGGCACCGCCATCCAGATATGCGCCGGCTCGAAGTCGGTCACGGTGAACCGGCCGACATGCAGCGGATGCGTCGTGTTGAACCGGTCCCAGGGCTGGATCATGCCGGAATTGATCGCCATCGACAGCGTCTGCAGCTTGAACACGCTGCCCGGTTCATAGTCGCCGGACACGCAGCGGTTGAAGCGCGCATCGGCGGGCGCAGACCCGAGATCATCGGCGTTATAGTCGGGCACGCTGGCCATCGCCAGCACCCTGCCGGTCCGCGCCGAGATCACGATGCCGCAGGCGCCCTTGGCATCATAATCGCTCATTGCCTGCCAGATCGCCTGGCGCACGATCCCTTCCGCACCGATATCGATCGACAGGCGAAGCGGCTTGCCAGGCGCGCTGGTCAGCCGCTTGTTAAACCAGTCCTCGACCCCGGCGATCCCGCGCTGGTCCGGCGTCACCCCGCCCAGGATATGCGCCGCGAGGTTCCCCTCGGGATAATGCCGACGCTCGGTATTCTCGAAATACACCCCCGGAATCCCGAGCCGGTTGACCGCCAGTTCCTGCGAGGCGGTCAGCTTGCGGTCGAGATACACGAAGTCGCGCGACCGATCGGCGAGCCGCGCCTCGAGGAATCCGGGATCGAGCCCCGGGATCACCGCGGCGATCTCGCGCGCCGCGACACCCGGATCCTCGACCTGCTTCGGATTGGCATACAATGCCGCCGCCGGCAGCGAGACGGCAAGGATCTCGCCGTTCCGGTCGGTGATCTCGGCGCGCGCGGGTGGCGGCAGGACGACGGTGGTCGATGGCGTCTGCGCCGCAATCGCCGCCTTGTCCGGCGGGACCGGATGGACCACCGTGACATAGACGACCCGCGCGGCAAGCAGCAGATAAATGAGCACGAAGCCGGCAAATCCGGCGGCGAGCCGGCTGTGCAGCACACCGATGGCGGCGCGTCGCGCCAGATCGGGCGAAGTGACGCGGACATGCTCCATCCGCGGTACCGCGCCGCGCTCGGGTGCACCGGCGCGTCGCGCCGCATCCCGGCCGCCGCGGCCAGGAACGCGCGGTGAGAGACTGTCGCGTGGCGGCGGCGCGGTCATGGCGCCACTCCGCCAGCGGGACGCGGCGGCGCCAGGCTCGCACCGTAATCCCCGAATACCGACGTCCCGCGTGCGGCGGGCGCCACGATGCGGGCGGGCGGCGCCGGAGCCTGGGGCCGCGCCGGCACCGCGTCGCTCGCCGTGATCGACCTGACCGGCGG
>NZ_AFPR01000108.1:0-20106 GCF_000219295.1 Acidiphilium sp. PM | reverse complement strand
CCGTCGATCCGCCCGACCGGATGCCCCTCGACCACCACATCGCCCGCCCGCGTCACGGCGGAAAGCAGCTCGGCGGTCTCGGCCTGTTCCAGCCGCCGGGTCAGCCGCGCCGCCCGGCGATCGACGAAGCGGGCCATCAGCTTCTCGTGGAGCGCGTCCGAGAGCAGGTCCTCCGCCTCGCGCGCGCGGCCCTGCCAGTGCGCGGCATCGCGCACCCAGTCGGCGCGGGCGGCGATATAGGCCCAGATCCGCACCTCGGTCAGCCGCTGCATCAGCGTATCGATATCGCCGTCGGTACGGCCGAGCCCGCCGATCTGCCCAGCCACCCAGTCCTGCGGCAACTCGCCATCGCGCAGCAGATGGGTGAAGACCCGCGCGCAGAGCCGCGTGTGATGGTCGGTGGCGAGCTTGCGGAAATCCGGAATCTGGCACGCCTCCCAGAGCAGCCGCACGGCCCGGCGGCCACGCGCGGCCTCGCGGATCGCCGGGTCATGCGCCAGCGCCGACAGCACCAGAACGTCGGACGCATCGTTGCCGCGCACGAGCCCGGCGCGGTCGGGCGGCGCGAGCAGGCTGGCCAGCAGCGCGTCGGGCGAGGCGAAATCCAGCGCCGCGTTTCGCCAGGCGAGCTGTTCCAGCGGCTCGAAGGCATGCGCCTCGACGGCGCCGACCAGTTCCTCGGTTAGTGGCGGGCAGGTGCCGGTGGTGCCGAACGTGCCATCGCGCATTCCCCGCCCGGCGCGGCCGGCGATCTGCGCCACCTCGCTCGCGGTGAGCAGGCGCGGGCGGTGTCCGTCGAATTTCGACAGCCCGGCAAAGGCGACATGGTCGACATCCATGTTCAACCCCATGCCGATCGCATCGGTCGCGACGAGGAAATCGACTTCCTTTTCCTGATACAGCGCCACCTGCGCGTTGCGCGTGCGCGGCGAGAGCCGTCCCATGACCACCGCGCAGCCGCCGCGCCGGGTGCGCACCGCCTCGGCGATCGCGTAGACCTCGGCGGCCGAGAAGGCGACGATGGCCGAGCGCGGCGGCAGGCGGGAAAGCTTGGCGGGCCCCGCATGCGACAGCTGCGACAGCCGCGGCCGCGTCTCGATCTCGGCCTCGGGCACGAGGCGGCGGAGCAGCCGGCGGATCGTCTCGGCGCCGAGGAACATGGTCTCCACCATGCCGCGCGCGTGCAGCAGCCGGTCGGTGAAGACGTGGCCGCGATCCGGATCGGCGCAAAGCTGGATTTCGTCCACCGCGACGAATTCCACCTTCCGGTCCAGCGGCATGGCCTCGACGGTGCAGCTGAACCAGCGCGCCTCGGCCGGCACGATCTTTTCCTCGCCGGTGATCAGCGCGACATGCCGCGCGCCCTTCGCGGCCACCATCCGGTCGTAATTCTCGCGCGCGAGCAAACGGAGCGGAAAGCCGATGATGCCGGAGGAATGGGCCAGCAGCCGTTCGATGGCGAGATGGGTCTTGCCCGTGTTGGTCGGGCCAAGCACCGCCTTCACACGCGGGGCGAATCCGGACATGCCGCAAGTGTGGCGCTTCCGCCGCCAAATGCAAGGCGCGCCGCCGCGCCAGGTGATTGCAGAAGTGACGCACCTCCCCTATCTCGCACGGCGCAATCCGACCTTCCCGCAAGGGATTTTGCCGAGAGGAACTTCAGATGAACACCGCAACCGCGACCGACCGTCCGTTCGACGCCGAAGTGGGCCGCCTGCTCGATCTGGTGGTTCATTCGCTCTACTCCGAACGCGAGATCTTTCTCCGCGAACTCGTCGCCAACGCCGCCGACGCGACCGACCGGCGCCGCTTCCTCGCCCTGTCGGACGAGAGCCTGGCACTGCCCGAGGGCGCTGCCATCCGCATCAGCATCGACAAGCCGGCGCGAACCATCACCATTGCCGATGACGGCATCGGCATGACGGCGGAAGACCTGGCGAGCCATCTCGGCACCATCGCCCGCTCCGGCACCAGGGCCTTCACCGCGTCCCTCGCCGAGGCCAAGCCCGAGGACCGGCCGAACCTGATCGGCCAGTTCGGCGTCGGCTTCTATTCCGCCTTCATGGTGGCCGACCGCGTCGAGGTGACCTCCCGCCGCGCCGGCACCGATGCCGCGCACAAATGGTCCTCCGAGGGCACCGGCGGCTACCGCATCGAGGCCGCCACCCGCGAGACCCCGGGCACCGACATCGTGCTCCACGTCAAGTCCGATGCCGACGAATTCCTCGAACCCGTCCGCCTCGAGACGATCCTGCGCAAATGGGCCGACCATATCTCCGTCCCGGTCGAGATCGAGCGCGACGGCAAGTTCCAGAAGGCGAACGAGGGCACCGCGCTCTGGCGCCGGCGCAAGGCCGACATCGCCGAGAAGGACTACACCGATTTCTACCGCCATCTCGGCCACATGTTCGACGAGCCCTGGGCGACGATCCACTGGAGTGCCGAGGGCACGGTCGAATTCTCCGCCCTGCTCTTCATCCCCGGCCGCTCGCCCTTCCCGGTGACCGAGGACGACCGCGAATCCCATGTCCGCCTGCACGTGAAGCGGATGTTCATCACCGACGACGCGAAGCTCCTGCCCACCTGGCTGCGCTTCGTCGAGGGCGTGGTCGACACTGAGGATCTGCCGCTCAACGTCTCGCGCGAGATGCTGCAATCCACCCCGGTCCTCGCCCGCATCCGCAAGGCACTGGTCAACCGTGTGCTGGGCGAGATCAAGACCCGTGCGAAGGAGGCCGAGACCTATCGCGGCTTCATCGAGCAGCATGGCCCGATGCTGAAGGAAGGCATCTATGACGACGCCGACCACCGGAACGAAATCGCCGCCCTCGCCCGGTTCCGCAGCACCCATGGCGAGGAGCTGACCTCGCTCGACGACTATGTCACGCGGATGCAGGAGGGGCAGAAGGACATCTACTACATCACCGGCGAGGATCCCGCGCGCCTCGCCGCCTCGCCGCAGATCGAGGGCTTGCGGGCGAAGGGCTACGAGGTGCTGCTGCTCTCCGACCAGATCGATTTCTTCTGGCCCGAACGGCTCGGCACCTACGAGGGGCACAAGCTCGTCCATGCCGGCCAGGCACGCGACATGTTCGACGTCGCGGAGACGCCGGAACCGCTGAAGGCGCTGATCGACGCGCTGAAATCCGCCCTCGGCGAGCAGGTCGGCGAGGTGCGCGCCTCGACCCGCCTGACCGACAGTCCGGCAGCCCTCGCCGCCGGCGAGGCGCAGCCCGACCTCGCCCTGCAACGCCTGCTGCGCCGCGCCGGCCGTCCGAGCTTCGCGCCGCCGCCGGCCCTCGAACTCAACCCCGCGCACCGGCTGATCGAGGGACTCGTCTCCCGCGCCGCCGCCGGCGAGGCGATGGACGACTGGGCCGCCCTGCTGCTCGACCTCGCCCGCATCCAGGATGGCGAATCCCCGGTCGATCCGGCCCGTTTCGCCCGCCTGGTGGCGGACAGGATGGCCGGCAACCCCGCCTGAGGCTCAGTCAGCGGCGCCGACCGGCCCACCCAGTCGGCGCCGCGCCCTACCGAGCCGCCGCCGGAGCTCCGGCGACCGATACGGGTCCCGCCGCGCCCTGCTGCCGCACCTGCTCCGCCTGGCGCAACAGGCGGAGAAAATTGCCGCCCCAGATCTTCTCCAGCGCCGCGCGGTCGTAGCCGCGCCGCACCAGCTCCGCGGTCAGCGCCGGGGTTTCCGCCGCGTTCATGTAGCCGGCGACGCCGCCGCCGCCATCGAAATCGGTGCCGATGCCGACATGCTCGACCCCGATCCGGCGGACCACGTAATCGACATGGTCGGCGATCGCCTCCACCCCGATCTCCGGGGGTTTCGCGCCACGCTTGAGAAACGCCGACACCATGGTGATCTGGATCAGCCCGCCGGTCGCGGCCAGCATGTCGAGCTGCTCGTCGTCGAGATTGCGCGGGTGGTCGCAGAGCGCCCGCGCGCAGGAATGAGTGGCGATCACCGGCGTGCGCGAGAGCCGCGCCGCCTGCATCATTGTCGATTTCGCGGCATGGCTGACATCGACGAGAATGCCGAGCTCGTTCATCCGCGCCACCGCCGCCCGCCCAAGCTCGGAAAGCCCGCCATGCAGCACCGCCGCATCGCCGAATTCGGCGCGCGGGATCGCGGCATCGGCGAGGTCGTTGTGGCCGTTATGGGTCATCGTCATGTAGCGCACGCCGCGCGCGGCAAAGTCATCGAGGGTTGCGAGATCGCCGCCCAGCGCCGCTCCGTTCTCTACCACCGGCACCACAGCGAAACAGCCGTCGCGATGCGCCGCCGCAATCGCATCGGCAGTGGTGGCGAGCACGGCGCCGGGTGCGTTGCCCATCGCGGCGATCGCATCGAGCATCGCCAGCGCCCGCCCCTTCGCCGCACCATGGCCGGCGGCATCGCGCCGCCCCTGCGGCACATAGGCGGCGAAGCACACCGCCCCGACCCCGCCGCGCCGCACCTTCGGCAGATCGACGCAGCGTGGCCCGTCGCTCAGGAAATCCGGCCCCTCCGGCCAGGGAATGTCGACATGGGTATCGATGACGAGAAGATCGGCGAGGTCCTGATGTGTCATGCCCCAACCTCGCCGCACCCGGCGCGCGCGGTCAAGCCCCGGCGCCGCTCAGCCGAGGCCGAACAGCCCGTAGAGCCGCAGGCTGGGCGGCCAGGCGCGGCCGATCGGGCCATGCAGCGCGAACAGCAGGAGAATGAGCACCGCCAGCACCCCGGCCGAAACCATCCACTGCACCCGCAGCGACGGCCAGGGCACAGCCGGCGCCCGGGCCGCAGAGACCAGCGCCGAATCGGGGACCGCGAGCAGGGCCGGCGCGGACATCGCCCGCGACGCCTCCGTTTCGCCTCCCTCCGGTTCGCCTCCTTCAGGGTCGGACGCCTCCGGTCCGGGCGTCGCTTCGGCCGTGGGGCCGGCAGCGTCACCCACCGGCGCCGCGTCCGCCTCCGTCGCATCAGGGGCAGCGGGCGCGCCGGCCTCGTCAACCGCCGCTTCCGGCGACAGGTCCCAGACATGCCCGCACGTCGCGCACCGCACGGCGGCGGGTAGCCGCGCCGCCATCTCGGCCGGCAGCTCGTAGACAGCCTCGCATTTCGGACAGGCGGCGCGCATGACGATTTTCATGGCAGCTTCGCTCCGGCCGCGCAACCGTCCGGGCGATCGTTGCGCGCCGGTTGATCGCGGCCGGGAGGCGGGGCATTGAAGGACCATGATCCGCTTCACCCATGTCGGGCTGCGCTATGGCAAGTCGGCGGGCACCGCGTCCGTCGCGCTCGAGAACATTGATTTCGAGATCCCGGAAGGCGGGTTCCGCTGGCTCACCGGCCCGTCGGGCGCCGGCAAGACCAGCCTTCTCAAGCTGACCTATCTGGCCCTGCACCCGAGCGAGGGGCGGATCGACCTGTTCGGCACCCCCACCGCCCGGCTCGACCGGCGGGGCACCGCGCTGCTGCGCCGGCGGATCGGCGTGGTGTATCAGGATTTCCGTCTGCTCCAGCACCTCACCGCGTTCGACAACGTGGCGCTGCCGCTGCGCCTCGCCCGGCGCAAGGAGGCGCAGGTCCGCGCCGATGTCACCGAACTGCTCCGCTGGGTCGGCCTGTCCGGCCGGCTCGACCACCGGCCGGACGAGATGTCCGGCGGCGAACAGCAGCGGGTCGCGATCGCCCGCGCGGTGATCGCCAAGCCCTCCCTGCTCGTCGCCGACGAACCCACCGGCAATCTCGACGACGACCAGGCCGAGCGGCTGATGCATCTCATCCGCTCGCTGAACCGGCTCGGCACCACGGTGATCGTCGCCACCCACAATCTCGGCCTGGTCGCCCGCCACCCGGCGCCGATGATCGAGCTGCAGGACGGAAGAATGACATGGCACGGCTAGGCACACCCCGGCATGGCTAGGCGGCGCCATGCCTCGCGCGCCGACCGGATCGGCCTGCGCGCCGCGATGGCGGACCGGCTGCTGCCCTTCGTGGTGGCGGCCATGTCCTTCCTCGCGGCGCTGGCGCTGGCCGGCAGCATCGCCGCCGGCACGCTGGCCACGCGCTGGCTCAGCGGCGCGCAGGGACTGATGACCATCGAGGTTTCCAACCCATCGGCGCCGGCCGCAGCCGCAGGCGCTTCACGCGTGGATGCCGTGCTCCAGCTGGTCAGGGCCATGCCGGGCCTCGCCGATGCACACCGGCTGTCAGACACGGAATTGGCGGGCCTGCTGAAGCCATGGCTTGGGGCGGCCGCCGACGACGGCAGCCTGCCCATCGCGCTGCCAGCGATAATCGTGGTGCATGCCACAACCGGCGCTGCCGACCCCGCATCCATCGCGACGGTGCTGGACCGAGCCGCACCGGGCACTTTGGTCGATTCCGGATCGCGCTGGGCCGATCGTCTTGCGGAACTCACGGCCAGCATCCGCGCCTCCGCCGCGGCGATCCTCGTGATCGTGGCGCTGGTCGCCGCCTCGGTTGTCGCCGTCGCGGTGCGTGCCGGCCTTGCCCAGCGGCGCGAGGCCATCGAGATCATCCACGGCCTCGGAGCGCTCGATTCCGACATCGCCAACCAGTTCGCCGGCCGTGCCATGCGCCTCGCAGCGGTGGGCGGGCTGATCGGCGGACTCGCCGCGCCGCCTGTGCTGGCCTGGCTTGGCCATCTCGCCGCGGGTCTGATCATTGCGGCGCCGCCTTCGGCCGGTGGGTCCGGCGGGCTGGCGGGGCTGCCGCCGCTGCTGGTCGCAACGCCGGTGATCTTCACACTTGCCGCCGCGCTGATCGGCTGGATCGCCGCGCAAGTGACCGTACGCGGTTGGCTCAGGCGGCTGACATGAATGCTTCGGACGACATGGGCCTTGGCCGCCGCCGCCGCCCTACCCGCCGGCGCCTCGGGCTCTGGCGGTGGCCGTTGCGTGCCGTGCTCGCGCTGGTCGTCCTCTGGCTGGTCGGTTTCGCCTGGTTCCTCGGCGATATTGCCGAGGAACGCCCGATCAACCCCATGCCACATGCGGGGGGAATCGTCGTGCTTACCGGCGGGGCGGATCGGGTAAAGGCTGGCCTGGAATTGCTGATGGCAGGCGCCGCGCCGCGGCTGCTGATCTCGGGCGCCGGCAACGGGACCTATCTCGGCGATTTCACGGCTCGCGACGGGATCGACGCGAACGCCAAGGCCACCGATATCACCGTTGGCCACGCCGCCGCCACCACGCGGGGTAATGCGCGGGAAACCGCCGCCTGGGCCAGCCGGCACCATATCGGCTCGCTCGTCGTGGTGACCGCGGACTACCACATGCCCCGCGCGCTGCTCGAACTGCACCGCGCCTTGCCAGGTGTGACACTGATCCCCGAGCCGGTTCGCCCGCCGGCGATGACCAATCCGGGGCAACCCCACATGCTGAAGATCCTCGTGACCGAATTCTGCAAATACATCGTCGTGCGGCTCCGTCTCGGCGGAATCGCGGCGCACAGCATCAAGGCCCACGGCTGATGTTTCTGGCCGGCTCGCTGCTGTTCCATGCTTTCATCATCCTGTCCGGAATTACCGCCGGACTCTGGGCGCACATCCTGTTGCGCGTTGCTCCCGAGAAAGTGCTTCCCTTCGGCCAGGCCTGGGCGCGGCTGGCCCTTGGCGCGCTGCGCGTGCTTTGCGGCATCAGGATCGCCTACGAAGGGCTAGAGAACATTCCGGACGGACCGGTCATCCTCGCCGCGCAGCACCAGTCTGCGCTCGACACGATGATCTGGTTCACGCGCCTGCCCAAGCCCGCCTACGTCATGAAGCAGGAACTTTCCCGCTTGCCGGTTCTCGGGCCGCTGCTCATCCCCTCGGGCCAAATCCCGCTTGACCGTGCCGGCGGCGCGAAGGCCTTGCGCGAACTCACCGAACGCGTGCGTGCCGCCGCCGCGGCCGGACGCCAGATCATCATCTTCCCCGAAGGCACCCGTGTCGCGCCAGGGACAAGGGGACATCTGCAGCCCGGCATCGTCGCGATTGCCCGCGCAACCGGCCTGCCGGTGATACCCATATCGACCGACTCGGGACTGTGCTGGGGCCGGAACGCCATCCGCAAGCACCCGGGAACGGTGCATGTGCGGGTTCATCCGCCTCTGCCACCGGGGCTTGATCGAGCGACGATGCTCGGCGCCCTCGAAAATGTGTACTATCCTTCGACACCCTGTGGATAAATCTGTGCGCAATTATCGGATGAGTCTGAGGAACTTTGTGAGTATATTTTCATAAGTTATTGTTTAAAAATGAAAATCTCCTTATGTTCTCTCGGACTCGACCACGCCCTCATCAGTGGGGATAATTGCCGGCGAAAAGCCGCCGGTTTCGGGCATGAAGGCTGAATGCCTTGCCTCGCCCGGAAGGGGCCCAACCGCCGCGAAAGCCGGAATTGGTAAAATCTTCCGTTTCCCTTATGTGAATGTCTCATGTGGTTAACCGACTTCAGCACCTTGCTCGGCTCGGCGGCAGGCAGTCCGCCGCTCGAGATCACGACGATCATCCTCGGCACCTTTATTCTTGAGGATGCCGCGACCCTGCTTGCCGCGATGCAGGTCGCCGCGGGCGCCGTATCGCTGCCGATCGCTCTGGGCTCGCTCTACGCCGGCATCGTGCTCGGCGATATCGGGCTCTACTGGCTGGGCCGCCTGTCGGGACGGCATCCCTGGGCGCATCGCCTCGTGCCGCAGCGCCGACGCGACATCGGGCGGGACTGGGTAAGCGTCCGGATCATTCCCGTCGTGCTGGTCAGCCGTTTCGTTCCGGGGCTCCGGCTGCCGACCTACACCACCTGCGGCTTCCTGCGCGCTCCCTTCCTTGCCTTCGTTGCGGCGGCGATCCTCGCGACGCTGGCCTGGACGAGTCTGCTTTTCTTCATCAGCCTGAAGCTCGGCGTGCTGATGCTGCGCTATCTCGGCCCCTGGCGCTGGGCCGGATTGGCGGTTTTCGTTCTGATCCTGATCATGATAGGCAGGATCGCTGCACGGTGGCATGCTGGCCGGATCGGAAAGGACGCCTCATGAGCGATGTCTCCCCCGCATCGAGTCTCTCGGCGGGCCCTGCGGGGCGAAGCGGCGCCAAGCCCGTATCGTTCTTCGAGTATTGGCCGGGCTTCGTGTTTTATGCCCCGGTTGCGTTGTTCTGGGCGTTTCAGACGATCCGTCATCGCAGCGTGACCCTTCCCGCACTGACCAACCCGCGAATCGAAGCCGGCGGAATTTGCGGCGAGTCGAAGAATGATATCCTCGATCTCGCCGGCCCCGAGGCCCGGCGCTGGATTGCTCCCCATGTCGGCATCACAACCCCCGCGCATCCGGGCGGCGACCTCGCCATGGCCGAGGCCGCGATGAACGAGGCGGGCCTCGCCTATCCCGTGGTCGTGAAGCCGGACATGAGTTGCAACGGTGCCGGTGTGCGCCTCGTCGAGGATGGCGCCGCCCTCGCCCGCTATCTCACCGAATTCCCGCGCGCGACCCGCCTGCAGATCCAGGCGCTGGTCCCACACGAGGGAGAGGCCGGCATCTTCTACATCCGCGAGCCCGGCGCCGCCCGCGGCCGCATCACCTCGATCACGCTGAAATACGCCCCCGTGGTCACCGGCGATGGCCGCGCCCGCATCCGCGACCTGATCGAAGCCGACCCGCGGCTGAACGCCGTTTCGTCATTGTTGCTCGCCAAACTCGGCACCGAAGCAGCGCGCGTGCCAGCGGCTGGCGAACGCGTCCGGCTCGTCTTCGTCGGCAATCACTGCCGCGGCTCTACCTTCAAGGACGGCCGGCATCTCATCACCCAGGAACTCACCGACCGGATCGACGCGATCGCGCGCGACATCCCGGATTTCCATTTCGGCCGCTTCGACCTGCGCTACGCCTCGGCCAGCGGGCTGCGCCGCGGCGAGGGCTTCACCATCATCGAGATCAACGGCGCCGGGTCCGAAGCCACCCATATCTGGGACCCGGAAACCTCGATCGTCGAGGCCTATCGGACGCAGTTCTTCCATTATGGCGCGGCGTTCCGCATCGGCGCCGCGATGCGTGCCCGTGGCGTGCCACGTTACGGGGTACGTCGGCTGTTCCAGGCCTGGCGCCGCCAGAAGGCGCTGATGGCGCTCTACCCAGCCAACGACTGACCGCAGCGCGACTTCAGCAGGGCAGGCCGAGCGCCGCCAGCGTCGCCCGGCTGTTACGCAGGAACCCCTCCACCCCGTCGGCCATCGCCTGCCGCAAGTCCTGCTCCTGATTAGGCAGCGCCGCCTCCAACCAACCTTCGATGGTCGCGCGATCCGGCGTCGGAAGCGCTTGCCCCACCGTGGCGTCGCTCAACCAGTCGTGCTGCCGCAGCACCGCGAAGGCCCCCACCGCCGGCAGATTGAACGCACCGCCCAGCGCGGGCACCGCCAGCCCGATATTCCGGTTCCACGGGCCAGCCCCGATCTGCTCGGCAAACATCGCTGCGTTCAGCGCAACCGCCTGGCGGGTCATCGGCAGGCCAGGTGACGCAACCATCACCGCCTGGCCGGTGCCGACCAGCATGGCGACGAGTTCGGCCGGGTTATCGGCCGCAGGCGAGCGACCGGGTGGCCGGGCCACGTCGAGCAGTTCGCCGACCCGCGCGACGCCTTGCGCCAGCCTGGCAAACACAGGTTCGTAGAACGACGCGTTCATCGTCGCCTCGCCCGACGCGGTCTGAAATTTCAGCGAGCGATGCGTACTTGGCACCGAAAGCCCAAGCGCGAGATCCTTGAGGGCCTGATCGCGCGCGCCCGTTGCAAGACGCCTTTCGCCGCGAACATAGATGTCGTGCCGCAACGGCCGGCCGAGCGTGAGGTCCTTGACCAGCTCGGTCATTGCAGGATCTTCGAACTCCCGCGCCAAATCGAGCGCCACCGGCGGCAGGACGAGCTCGACAAAATTATCCAGCAGATGGGGCGATCCCACGTAGCTGAACTTCGCCTCCGCGAACGCCTCGACGACATCCGCATGGAAGCAGGGGCGCCAGTTCGCATTCATGAATTCGTGCGCGAGATAGGCGCCCGGCTTGTCGGCCAGCGCGCGCAATATGGCCTGGGCCTTTTCGTCGGCGCGTTCCCCGTCCTGCCCCACCAGCCGGCGGACAATCTCGAAACCGCGCTCCGCCTGCCGGTCCGCCCGAAAGGCAAGGCGACGCCCCGCCTCACGCATGAGCCGCTGCAACCCGATCATCCCGCCCCAGCCCGGCTGGACATTGTAGCTGACATGGCAAAACCCGCCCGGCACAAGCCGTTCGGCCAGCAGACGGACGATCCCCGCGCGCACCTGATCGTCCACCCAAGTCCAGACGCCATGCAGGCTTGCCGCATCCACCGGGGCAAGGTCGGCGCCATCGAACCTCGCCAGATCGGCCTCGATGAAACGGCAATTGCCGATGCCGGCACGGGCGGCCAGATCGCGCGCCGCAGCGACATGGCCCGGATTGAAGTCAATCCCGGTCACCGTCCATCCAGGATTGGTCGCGGCAAGGACGAGTGCCGTAAAGCCCCGTCCCGACCCGATATCGAGGAAATGAAAGGACTCATCCGGAGCTGCCATGCGCGCGGCGCGGCCGGTCAGCAACGCCACGAGGGCCATGAGCCGCGGCGACTGCTCCACATAATAGCTGGGGGCATAGGCGATGTCGGTCACATATCCGCTGCCCCAACTCATGCGGCTCTCCGCGCCAAAGCGGGGTCGAGCGCCGGCAAGGCCTCGATCGATCCGGCCGCGAACATCGCCTGATCGGCCTTTCGGCCCCCGCTCATCGCTGCGGCGGGTGCGGGCAGCCACCCGGTCCAGGACAGGCGTGGCGCATCGGGGCCGCCAAGCCGTAATGACGGAACGTCAGCAGGATCCAGTACAAGATTCACGGCAAAATCCACCTCCATGCCGACATACGCCCGCACCAGCGACACAAGCTCGCGCAGCAGCGGCCGGTCGGGCAGCAGCGCCGCGAAGGCAGCGCGCGACAGCGGACCAATGCGGATAACGAAACGTGCCTGCTGGTCATAGGCCCTGGCGCCGGCGGCGCAGTCCATACCCAGGCGGTTGAACTGGCCGGGAAGCCTGCCACGCGGCATCCGGCTCTGCTCATCAGGCCCGATCCTGAGCCATGCGCCGGCAAATTCGATGATCTCGACCGGCCGTTCCAGCCAATCGCTCAGCATCGCCTCAAGCCGGCTGGCCGAACGCGGCCAGGTTGCGAAAAAACCTGCATAATGCAGGATCGAACCCCGACCCGCCGTCAGCCGGCCGACCAGGTCCGGCGAACCATAGCCGGTCAGCGCAAGCAGCGCGCGCTCGGCCGGATCGGCCGACCCATGGTCCGCTGCCCCGGTGTGCCGCGCGACCTCGGCGGCAAGATGCGGGCGATACTTTGTTCCGGCGACCGCGAAAGCCGAGATGATGCGCTGCGAGAGAAGGTCGAAGAAGGCTGCCGTCGCCGGTGAGCGGGCGCGGTTCGCGCCGGCGACGAGTTCGGTATACCAGCGGGGCAAGGGGCTCGATGCGCCCAGCAGGCCGATGAGCCGTGTCGCAATCCGGCCTCGCGGCTCGTCGGGAGCGGGCGCCTCGGCCTCATCGATTTCGGCGGCCGGATGGCCGAGGGACAGTGGGGTGGTGAAGCGTATCGCGTCGCCAGGATCGCTTCGCCCCGAGGCCAGCCAAAGCAGCCGGACCGCAGCGCCGAAACGAAAGTGCCAGGGCTCGGCAGTCAGCCGGTCGAGCACGCCGATTGGCGTCCGCCGGCGCCGGTGGCTGTCCGCCGGTCGGTTCACAGCAGCGTCCGGTAGCCGGCGCGGGGCGGAAAGCGCTTCACCGGATCGATCCGCCCGCGCAAGCGCAGGGTGGTGCGGACGAAGGAATTGATCGTGCCATGCAGCGCGAGGAACCGCTCAAGAACGGCTCCGAGCAGGAACAGCCCATTGTCGTGATACGCTTTCGACTCGAATTCGAGCGCGATATCAAGCCCGCGGCAGAAACTGCCTGCCCGGCCACCCGGCACCCGGGCCGTGCCAGGCCGCGCCGTTACCGCGACCAGCGCTTCGATCGCACCGCGCGTCTCGGCGGTGCCTGCCCGGTCGTAGAGGCGCAGCACGTCACGCAACGCAGCCGCTCCTTCGGCGCCGCCGACGACCGAAAGATGGCCGAGCGACAGGTGCGAGATCAGCCGCCAGGCACCGCGTTCGGCGAGGTCCGGCCGAAGCGTCGCGCCAGGCGGCGTCAGGCAGGCGATGCCCGCGATGCCGTCATGTGGCGACAATGCCGTCAGCACGGGATGGCCGCCGCCGAACGGCAGGGCCGCCGGCAGGTCGCGGTTCAGGCACATCGCCTCGACCGAAAGCACCTTGTCGCCCGGCGCATGCGCATCGAAATCGGCGCCGAACGGCGCGATAAACGTCTCGGTACCGCCCACCGCGACCGGTGCCGGCCGCCGCGCCTCCAGATACTGGCCACCCACATCGCTGTCCTCGACCCGCCCGACGCGATAGAATGGCAACCACGGCGCAGTGTTGCCGGCAGCATCGGTTTCGGTCACCGCGGTGATTCCCCACACCTCGAAGGCACCAACCCCCCTGGCATCCGGAATCACCCGATATTCCGTCTCGGTCTGGTCGAGCCGGATCGGTTCGCAGCGCTGTGGAAAGATATTGACCATCGGCGTGCAACCGAGCGCGAGATGTTCGGTGCCCAACGCTCGTTCCAGCTCGGTCATCGAGCGATCAAAATAGATGAAGATTTCGAGTCTGTTCCGATCAAGCACGAGTGTGCGCCGATCGAGACCATCGATGTCGAAAAAGCGGAACTTGTCGGAGAAGGCGAAATATTCGGTTAGCAGCCGGAATCCGGCGAAGCCGCGCGCCGGCCAGGGCAACAGCGCCTCGTCATCGGCAAAGCCGACCGGGCGCACCGAAGCCGGATCGAGCAGCACCGGCGCCGGATCGCCCGGCGCCTCGGCAAGCGCGACGCCGATCACGTGCGCGGCGAGCATTTCATGCAGATGCGGCGCAATCGCCGGGCCGCCGCGGAGGAACAGGCGCAGCCGGTCCATCCCCAGCTTCGCGAAGGTCATGTCCGGCGCCATCGTCTCGACCACGATCCGCAGAACCGAGGCAGCGCCGGCGGCGAGCGGATTGGCGGGCGCCACGAAAGGCTGTCCCGAAAGGCGCGCCTGGGCAATCCGCACCGGCCATAGCGTCACCGGATAGGCGGTACGGAACCGGCAGGGATGGCCGCGAACCCGCTCGGTCTCGATCGCAAAGCCAGCGTCGATCTCCGCTCCGCCCTGCAGATCCGCCTTGGGAGTGAACTGGACGATCGCGCTCGATGGCACGGGCGCAAGGAAGCCGGGATACAGGGCGGAAAGCAGCGCATCGGTCAGTTCGGGGAACTCGTCGTCGAGCCGCTGATGCACCCTCGCTGAGAGATAGGCGACGCCGTCGAGCAGCCGCGCCACATGGGGGTCGTCGATCGCGTCGGGCGAAAGCCGCAAGCGGCCGGCGATCTTGGGGTGCGCATCCGCGAACTCGCCGGCCAGCTTGCGGATCGCCACCAGTTCGCGGTTGAAATACGGCAGCAGCCGGTCAGACACCGCCTTCCCCCTTCACCTCGATCTCGGCCGAGGTTGAGTCGACCACAGTGTTGAAACTGATCGGCTCAGGTGCCGGCTCGGCATGCAGCAGCCCCTCGATCCGCATGTAGAGCGTGGGGTCCAATGGGTTCTCGGCCTTGACGAGCGTCACCGAGACGCGGGCAAATCGCGGCTCGAACTGGCGGATCGTGCGTTCGACTTCCGCGCGGAACGCCTCGCGCGCGCCTGTGGCGCTCATGCTGCCGGCGGTGTAGTCCGGCAATCCGTAGCCTGCGATCGAGTTGCGCAACTCTGCCAGCGCCGGCGGCAATGCACGCCAGCGGCGCTTCGCATTCAACAGCGCCTCAAGGTCGCGGCGTACCGACCGGCGCAGCATGTTGAGCGCTTCGCCGGCGGACAGCGGCCGATCCCGATCGCGATCGGGTTCATCGTCCAGCAATCGGTCGAGCAGCGACAGTTGTACCCGCGCGCCCGCGTCGCGCACCCGGTCGCTGAAGCCGATCGGGCCGCTCATCAGGAGAACACGATCTCGCCAAGCTCCATTACGGGCACGGCCGCCTCGCCGACCAGGAACTCACGCTGACCAACACCGGTCACAAGGCCGCCCTGTTCGATCCAGTCCGTCGCCCGTCCGAGCCGGAATTCGGGGGCGAGCGACGCATCGCCCGCCGCATAGGTCACCGGCATGTAGACGTCGCCATCGGGCCCGTCATGCACCGCAAGCGTCGCGCGCCGCCAGATCAGGTCGCGCGGCCGCTCCGGCGGATGAAAGGTCACCTCCGTCACGCGCGAAATCGGGATCCAGAAATATTTCCCGGTCGTGGTCAGGACTTCGAAAATCCCGCCGCAGATGTCGCTGGCATCGCGGAAATCCGCGAAGGCGCTCCCGTCGGCAGTTCCGGCCCGCGCGCCGCGTCCGGCCTCGGCTGTCTCCGCCGCGCGCCTCGCCGCCTCGGCATCGCCGTCACGCAACGCGACCAGGGCCGCCAGAAGTGCTGTTTCGATATCGCCCGGTCCGCCGAGGAACTCAGGCACTCGCCCGTCACGATACAATTGCCGGCGCGCCGTCTCGGCACGGAGAAGCTGGCGGAATTCGGCAACAACGATGCTTGCACTCGGGTCAAGCTGGCCCGCGGCATCGAGCAGGACATCGGCGCGCTCGATATTGCCGGCGAAGACAAGGAGTTCGGCGAGCAGCACCCGCGCCGACAGATCCGACGGGCTGGACTTCACCTTCGCCGTTGCAGCCGCGATCGCATCATCGAGGCGCCCGGCACGGAACAGCGCGCCCACGCCGGAATCGTCGCTCTTTGCTGCGCCATCCGCCATGGTCTTGTCCTCCTCGAATTTTCTGATGGTGAATGATGTTATTCAATCAGGGAATGCCACGCAATGGAAGCGTCCGGGCGACATCCCGCGCTTCGGCCTGTGATCACCGTCACGCTCGCGACACGAAAAACCCACTTTCGTGCGGTGTGAACCTCATGACCGGGCAAGTCCACTAGATGGCCAGCGCACACTCTGTTACATCCGTTTCCAGTTGACCATCGGTTAAGACCGGGCCTACCATTATAAAAAATACAGGTGCCGGCAGCGCCCCTTGGAACTCATGAGACTGATTCACGACTTTTTGTGATTATTTTGGGAGATCGGACGATGAGTGGCAGTATCCACGAGAAACTCAACCGCGTACGGAAGCCGCGCGTGCACATTACCTACGATGTCGAAACCGACGGCGCGCAGATCGCACGCGAACTGCCATTCGTGATGGGCGTGATGGGCGATTTCTCCGGCGACCCGACGCAGCCGCTGAAGCCGCTGTCGGAGCGGAAATTCGTCCAGATCGACCGCGACAACTTCAACGATGTCATGGCCCGCATGGCGCCCGGCCTGAAGCTGAAGGTGGACAACACCCTGGCCGATGACGGCACGCAGATGGCGGTTGACCTGAAATTCAACAGCATCGAGGATTTCGATCCCGAGCGTGTCGTCGAGCAGGTTCCTGCCCTCAAATCCTTGCTGGAGACGCGCAACAAGCTGCGCGACCTGATGAGCAAGGCCGATCGATCGGAAGAACTTGAGTCGCTGCTTGAACAGGTTCTTCAGAATGAAGCCGAACTGAAATCGCTCTCGGGCGAACTCGGCCTCGGCAAGGAGGGCTGACCGATGTCACAGAGCCAATCCGAAACGGCGGCAGCCGGCGCAACGCAAACCGGGGAAGCCGTCTCGCTGCTCGACCAGGTCGTCGGCGCAACCAAGCAGACCGAGCCCGATCATGCCCAGGAACTCGTCAAGACGCTCGTCCAGGAAGCCCTCTCCGGCACCGTCACCTTCGACAAGAACCTCACCCGCACGATCGACCGCGCCATCGCCGCGATCGACGCGCGGATGTCCCGCCAGCTCAACGCGATCATGCACGACGCGAAATTCCTCAAGCTCGAGGGCAGCTGGCGCGGCCTGCATCACCTGGTGATGAACTCCGAGACGGGCACGTCGCTCAAGCTCAAGGTCATCAACATGTCGAAGCGGGATCTGAACAAGGATCTCACCAAGGCCGTCGAGTTCGACCAGAGCCAGCTCTTCAAGAAGATCTACGAGAACGAGTTCGGCACTCCCGGCGGCGAGCCCTATGGCGCGCTGATCGGCGACTACGAATGGTCGAACCATCCGGACGACATCGAGACTCTGCGCCTCGTCTCCAACGTCGCTGCGGCGGCCTTCGCGCCGTTCATCTCGGCGGCTGGTGCGGGCATGTTCGGCTTCCAGGACTGGACGGAACTCTCAAAGCCGCGCGACCTCGCCAAGATCTTCGACACCGCCGAATACGCGAAATGGCGCGGCTTCCGCGAAACCGAGGATGCGCGCTTCGTCTCGCTGGTGATGCCGCGCACCCTCGCCCGCGTGCCCTACGGCGCCAGCACCTCGCCGGTGGAGAGCTTCAACTACGAGGAAGCGCCGTTCGATGCGAGCGGCGCCGCCCGGCCGATGGACCATCACGACTATTGCTGGATGAACGCGGCCTACATGATGGGCGAGCGGCTGACCGCGAGCTTCGCCTCCTCGGGCTTCTGCGTCGCGATCCGCGGCGCCGAGGGCGGCGGCAAGGTCGAGAACCTGCCCTTCCACGTCTTCCAGTCCGATGACGGCGACACCGATGCGAAATGCCCGACCGAAATCGGCATCACCGACCGGCGCGAGTTCGAGCTTTCCAATCTCGGCTTCCTGCCGCTCTGCCACTACAAGAACACCGACTATGCCGTGTTCTTCGGCGCCCAGTCGGTGCAGAAGCCGAAGAAATACGACCGGCCGGACGCCACCGCTAACGCCGCGATCTCCGCTCGCCTGCCCTACATCATGGCCTCCTCCCGCTTCGCGCATTTCCTCAAGGTGATGGCGCGCGACAAGATCGGCTCCTTCATGGAGGCGAAGGACTGCGAGAATTGGCTGAACCGCTGGATCGGCAACTATGTCAACGCCAACCCCGATGCCGGCCAGGAAATGAAGGCCCGATATCCGCTGCGCGAGGCCAAGGTCGAGGTCAAGGAGATCCCGGGTAAGCCCGGCTCCTACAACGCGGTGGCCTATCTGCGTCCCTGGCTGCAGATGGAGGAACTGACGACCTCGATGCGGATGGTCGCTCGGATCCCGCAGAAGGCCTGAACCAGCAAACGAGTTCCGCAATGCTGCGAGAGGCGGTTCTCGCCGGTCACTTTTTTGGCGAGCGCCACCGTGGCGCAGCTTCGGAACTCGCCTCCTTCCTCGTGGCGAAGCCGGGCCAGGCGCTGCAAGCCTGGTTCGGTGAGGCGGCCACGCTCGATCTTCTCCGCAATCCCAAGGCGCTCGCCGCCCGGATCGATCGGGACATCGCCGCCATAGATGCCCTTCTCTCGGATCAACTCGACACGATCCTGCACAATCCGCGCCTGACCCGGCTCGAAGGCAGCTGGCGCGGGCTGTTCTGGCTGGCCTCGCATATCGAACCGGGCAGGACCATCAAGCTACGCGTGCTGCACGCATCCTGGAGCGAAATCTGCCGCGATCTCGAACGCGCGCCGGAATTCGACCAGAGCGAGACCTTCCGCCGCATCTACGAAGACGAATTCGGCACGCCCGGCGGTGAGCCCTATGGTCTTCTGGTGATGGACTACACGATCCGACATCGCCCATCGGCCGACTCACCGAGCGACGACGTTTCGGCATTGGCGGCGCTTTCCGCTGTCGCGGCCGCGTCCTTCGCCCCGATGATTTTCAGCGCCTCACCGACACTCTTCGGCGTTGACCGGATGGAGGAACTTTCGGGCGTGGCCGATCCGGCGAGTCTGTTCACCGGACTGGAATATCGCCGTTTCCGCAATCTCGGCCTTCGCGACGACATGCGCTTCATCGGGCTCGCTCTGCCGCGCCTTCGTGCGCGCGCCCCATGGACTGACGCACCAGGCGCCCCCAGCCTCTTTCCCTATTGCGAGCGGATCGAGGACAGCGAAGACATGGTCTGGTTCGCGCCTGGCTACGCGGTGGCGTTCGTCGTTGCCCGTGCGATGGCAACCTATGAATGGCCGGCGGACATGCGCGGCTATCTCGAGGACTGGCCGGGTGGCGGCCTGTTCACCGCCGGTACCGCAGCTGTCTTCTCCGCCGACCCGTATGACGGGCTTGACCGGTTCGAACTGGAAATCGCCCTGACCGACCGGCAGGAACGCGGTCTGGTCGATGCCGGGCTCATGCCGCTAACGCCTCTTGGCTACGGTGGGGAAACGGTGATTGGTGCCGCCCGCAGCCTGCAGATGCCGCGCCGCTTCGGCGGGCCGAACACCGAGGCCGCCGATGCCAATGCCCGTCTATCCGCTCAGTTCAACACGATGATCTGCGTCTCCCGCTTCGCTCATTTCCTCAAGGTCATGGGTCGGGACATGACGGGCGCCTTTCGCACCGCAGCCGAAATCGAGCGCACGCTCGGCGACTGGCTGCGCCGCTTCACCAACAGCAACCGCGATGCCGGCCCGGAAACACGGGCACGGTACCCCCTGCTCGACGCATCGGTCCAGGTACGCGAACTGCCGGCAAAGCCAGGTTCGTTCGGATGCGTCATCCACCTCCAGCCGCAATACCAGTTGGACGACATTGCGGCCTCGTTCCGGTTGGTGACCGAGATATCGGCGCCGGGCAATCGCTGAACGGCGCCCGTACCGCCCCGGTCAGTCCGCCGGCGGCTTGATGCCGAGCGCCGTCAGCATCGCCTGGCGCACGCCGGCGTCGGCCAGAATATCCTCGATCAGTTCCGGCCAGGTGAGCCGCGCACGGCGGATCGCCTCATCGAGGGTCAGCGCAATCGGCGATTGCGGTTCGGTGCGGCGGAAGAATTCGGCGATCTCGCCAAGCTGGCGCAGCGCATCCTCACGCGTATAGGGCTTCTTCGCGGCCTGCGCCGGCGCCGGGCCGTCAACGGCGACGGCATCCTCGGCGGCTCCGGCCGCCTCCGCTCCGGCGGCTGCGTCAG
>NZ_AFPR01000109.1:0-2798 GCF_000219295.1 Acidiphilium sp. PM | reverse complement strand
ATCCTCGCCGCGACCCAGACGCTCCGCGGCGGCGGCAAGCGGCGCGATCCAGGCATCGGCCGCCTGGTCGACCCCGATCATCGAGCGATCGGCGCGTAGCGCCACCAGCCCGGCGGCGGCCTGATCGCTCCAGTCGGCGGGAATGATGGCGGGTTCGGGTGCGGCATCGGGATCGATCCCGATCTCGACCCGTTTGAGCCGGATGCCGCGCCACGCGCGGTGCGGTGTCGGGCGATGCCTGCTGGCGGGATCCTTCCTCATGCCCTCAGCCTAACGTGTTCCTCATGGGGTTTCCAGCGGCGGTCGGCGTCATCTTGTGGAAAATTCAGGTCACGGCCACAAAATCTTGTGGATAAGCCGGGGGGCACATGTGCCGGCGCGCGGATGGACCGATCCGACCGTCTCCTGTATAGCAGGCGGCATGAACGAACACCGTGATACGGCAGATGCGTCAACGGTTCCGACGCTGGCTTCGCTCGGCGGTCTGCGCCGGCTGATCGCCAATCCCGGGCTGACGTTGCACACGCTTCGCCACGGCCTGATGGTAGGGCAGGACAGTTTCGGCAATCGCTATTTCGAGGAACGCAGGGCCAGCAGGCCCGACGGCCGCAAGCGCCGCTGGGTGATCTATGCCGGCGGCGCGCGGGAAGCCTCGCTAGTGCCGCCCGAATGGCATGCCTGGCTGCATTTCACGACCGACGCCCCGCTCTCCGAGGCTTCGCGCCGCCCCTGGCAGAAGCCGCACCAGCCGAATCTGACGGGAACGCCTGGTTCCTACCGGCCGCGCGGCCACGATTATCGCGGCGGCACGCGGGGGATGGCCACGGGCGATTACGAATCCTGGACGCCGGAAGGCTGAGCGGCAAGCTGCTGCGCCGGAAGCCGGAAAGGGTGAGATGAAGAATCGGGTATCGGAAATCATCGTGGGCCTGGTCGTGATCGTCGCGGCCGCCGTCTTTCTCGCCTATGCGGCGTCGCGAACGCGCACCGTCGGCGGCACGGGATATGACTTGCGCGCGAGTTTCGGCAGCATCGGTCCGCTCACCGTCGGCTCTCCGGTCAAGATCGCCGGCGTCACGATCGGCGAGGTGACCCGCACCTCGCTCGACCCGCAGACCTATGCCGCGATCGTTCAGTTCCGCATCCAGCCGGACGTCAAGATTCCGAAGGATAGCAGCGCGGCGATCGAGAGCGCGTCGCTGCTCGGCAGCGATTATCTTTCGATCTCGCCCGGCGGTTCCGAAACCATGTTGAAGCCCGGCCAGGCAATCACCGCAACGCAGTCGGCCATCAACATCGAATCGCTGCTCGGCAAGTTTGTCTTCAGCGCCGCAAACCTGGCGACCTCGACAGCGAAGGCGAACGGCGGCGGCACTTCGGCACCGGCCCCGAAATGAGCCTCCGTCGCGCCGGCGCCGTCGTTCTGGTGGTCGCGATGTTCGCGGCGCTGCCGGGCCGCGGACTTGCGCAGTCCGGTCAATCGGTGGTGACGGTGCCGGAGGCTCCGCCCGTCGCCTCGGCGCCGAGCCCCGCCATGCCGGATGGCGCGCTGCCGGCGCCGGACCTGCCGAACGCGCCCACCTTGCCGGGTGACCAGGGCGGCGCCTTTGCAGGACCTGCAACCCCGAAAGGTTCGCAGGCGACGCCGCCTGCGCCGCCGAAACAGGTCAAGCCGATCTGGGATCCGCGTCAGGCCGCGATTCTCGACGTGCTTGAGAAGGCCGATGGCGCGGTGAACCGGATCATCGCGCCCGTCGGGTCGAGTTTCACCGAAGGCGCGCTGCGGGTGACGATCGGCGCCTGTGTCGTCCGCCCGGCCGACATGCCGCCGGACGCTGCGGTATACATGACCGTGCGGCACGGCATGGCTGCCCCCGACCTGTTCCGCGGCTGGCTGATCCGCTCCGAGCCCGGCGCCACCGTGGTGGGTGACGCTGCGGTGACATTCCGCCTCATCGGTTGTTCCGCTGGCTGATCGCGGATATTTGTCCGTTCCGGATTGGTAACTTAAATCGCAATGACCGATTGTTAACCGTTTCGGCGGTCACGCCGGCAGGATCCGTCATTGTAACGACATAATTCCGCACCAACCTTCCCAGCGATTACACAACCGCATGGAGGCCACATGACCCATCGCTCGATCCTCTGCACCGCGTGCTGCGCTGCCGCGCTCGCGCTTGGCATGCAGGCGGCGCGGGCCGCGAATCCGCCGCCCGTGACCGGACCCTATGTCGATCTCGGCATCGGCACCAACCTGATGCAGAACCAGAAATACGATTTTGCCCAGCCGAACGGGGCGCGGGGCGGCAATCTGCTGTTTCGCCCCGATTATGCCGGGCAGCTCGGCGTCGGCTACGGCCTCGGCAACGGGTTCCGGGTCGAGCTCGACACCAATTTCTTCCGTAACAACGCCGTGAAGGCCGACGACAATGTCGAGGGCAAGAACCGCGCCTATGGCGGGGTCAACACCTACGGCTTCATGGTCAACGGGTATTACGACATCCCGACCGGGACCAATTTCGTGCCCTTCATCGGCGCGGGCCTCGGGTATCAGTGGCAGAAGTTCCAGCATATCGGGGTGGCGGACCCGTCCGGCGACGTTTATGGCGGCACGTATGGCAGCCTGGCCTATGATCTCAGCGCCGGCGTCGCCTATGACCTGCCTCAGGTTCCGGGGCTCGCGGTAACGGCGCAATACCAGTACATGTCGCTAGTCCATAATCGGAAATACAATGATACCGGTGCCGTGCCGAATACCCAGATCAATGTCGGCCAGTCGGGCAATCACACGTTCCTGA
>NZ_AFPR01000110.1:0-3882 GCF_000219295.1 Acidiphilium sp. PM | reverse complement strand
TTCCGTGGATGGCGAGCAGCCGCTTGCCGGCGAGGCGGGCGCGGAACAGCCGCGCCTCGATCTCCGCCGCGGCGAGGGCGACGATGGCGCGCGCGTTCGGCGCATAGGCCTCGCTGAAGCAGGTCGCGTCCAGCACGCCCGCGAGCGTGCGGTCGGGCAGGAAGATGGGTGCGGCGATGCAGCTCAGCCGCTGGTGATGGGTGAAGAAATGTTCCGCCCCGCGCACCGCGATCCGCTGCCGCGAGGCGCTCGCCGTCCCCAGCGCGTTGGTGCCGACCAGCGATTCCTCCCACACCGTCCCCGGCACGATGCCGAAGGCCTCGATGTCGCCGCGCCGCCCCTCGCTCACCAGCGAGTCGATCAGCACCCCGTCAGGATCGGCGAAGGCGAGCACGAAACTGTCCCGCCCGAGCTGGCGGTGCAGCGCCTGCATCTCGGCGCGGGCGAGGCGCCTTGCGGTTTCGTGCGCCGCGCGGTGGCGTTCGAGCTCGTGCTGCTCGATCCGCCCGACATTCGGCGGATGATGCGGGTCCAGCCCGGCATCGAGGCAGCGCCGCCAGCTCGCGGCGATCGGCGCGGCCAGCAACCCTGCCGGAATGGCGCGCCCCAGCTCGAGCAGCGAGCGCGCCTGCGCAAGACGGGAGTCGGTGGCACGATGCGCCAGCATGTTTCCTCCGATAGCCTTTTGCCATCCGGGCCGCGTCGGGCAACCCGCCAGGTGCTTTAACTGGTCTTCAGCGGACCCTTTTCCAATATGGAGGTTATACGGGCACGGGCCGCAACGGAACACTTGTTTTCCGTCGCTGTTGCGGAATGGAACATGAACGGCCTCGTCCCTTTGGCGAAGCCCGCGGAATCCCGCCGCTCCGCGCGCTGGCACGATCGATGCAGCATCCCCCTCACCAAGGAACCAGGGGGAACCGCGCCATGAAAGCCGCCGTGCTGCACGGATACGACGAAAAGCTCACCGCACCCGACTTCGTCACCTACGAGGACGTGCCCGAACCGCAGATCCGCAACCCGACCGACGTCATCGTCCGCATCGGCGGCGCCGGCGTCTGCCGGACCGACCTGCACATCATCGAGGGCGTCTGGCGCTCGAAGGTCGATCTCAAGTTCCCGCACATCATGGGCCACGAGAACGCCGGCTGGATCGAGGAGGTCGGTTCCGCCGTCACCCACCTGAAGAAGGGCGACCCGGTGATCTGCCATCCGCTGATCACCTCCGGCCACTGCCTCGCCTGCCGCCGCGGCGACGACATGCACGCCGAGGAAAGCGAATTCCCCGGCATCAACTGCAATGGCGGCTATGCCGAGCTGCTGCGCACCGGCGCGCGCTCGATCATCAAGCTGCCGAAATCGCTCGCGCCGAAGGATGTCGCCCCGCATACCGATGCCGGGCTCACCGCCTACCGCGCCGCGAAGAAGGCCTCGCGCCACCTGCTGCCCGGCCAGTTCGCGGTGGTGATCGGCGCCGGCGGCCTCGGCCATATCGGCATCCAGGTGCTGCGCGCGATGTGCGCCGCCCGGATCATCATCGTCGACCGCGCCGACATGGCGCTGCACCTCGCCCAGGAATGCGGCGCCGATTTCGCGGTGAAGGCGGACGGCTCCGAGCTCGACGAGGTGATGCGCCTGACCGGCGGCAAGGGCGCCGAGGCGGTGATCGACTTCGTCGGCGAGGGCGACGCCGTGGCGAAAGGCCTCGCGATGACCCGCGACGGCGGCTACTATTACATCGTCGGCTATGGCGGGAAGATCGACATTCCCACGATCGACATGATCACCTCCGAGAAGACCATCGTCGGCAACCTCGTCGGCACCTATCCCGAGCTGATCGAGCTGATGGCGCTCGCTGACCAGGGCAAGGTGACCCTCGCCACCCGCGAATACCGGCTCGACGAGGCGAATGCCGCCCTGCACGACCTGCATCACGGCAAGGTCCGCGGCCGCGCCGTGCTGATTCCCTGAACGAAGCGAAAAAAACCAGCGCTCACCACGTCAAATCCGAAGGAAGGAAACGGATCCAGTGTACACCACGAAAGACGGCGAAGAGATCTTCATCATCGACGGCCACGTCCATCTCTGGGATGCCAGCCCCGAGAACATCAGGAACATTCACGGCAAGCAATTCATCGACTGCTTTTATGGCTACCACGCCTCGCTCTCCCCGCCGGAGCAGCTCTGGACGCCGGAGAAATTCGCCAAATACGGCGCCGAGCAGATGGTGCAGGACCTGTTCATCGACGGGCCGGACGACATGGCGATCTTCCAGCCCACCTACCTCAAGGATTTCTACAAGACCGGCTTCAACACGCTCGAACAGAACGCGGCGCTGAAAACCCGCTACCCCGACCGCTTCATCCTCAACGGCGCCTTCGACCCGCGCGACGGCGAGGGCGGGCTCGAAGCCCTCGAAGCCATGGCCGAGATCCACAAGATCAAGGGGGTGAAGCTCTACACCGCCGAATGGAAGGGCGACAGCCGCGGCTACAAGCTCTCCGATCCCGCCGCCTACAAGTATCTCGAACGCTGCGAGAAGCTCGGGATCAAGAACATCCACGTCCACAAGGGCCCGACCATCATCCCGCTCGACCGCGACGCCTTCGACGTCGCCGACATCGACCATTGCGCCACCGACTTCCCCAACCTCAACTTCATCGTCGAGCATTGCGGCCTGCCGCGCCTCGACGATTTCTGCTGGATCGCGGTGCAGGAGAGCAACGTCTATGGCGGCCTCGCCGTGGTGCTGCCCTTCATCCACTCGCGCCCCGGCTATTTCGCCAAGGTGATGTCCGAACTGCTGTTCTGGCTCGGCGAGGACAAGATCCTCTTCGGCTCCGACTACGGGATCTGGACGCCGCGCTGGCTGGTCGAGCGCTTCATGAGCTTCGAGATCCCCGACGAGCTGGTGAAGGAGACCGGCAAGCAGCTCACGCTCGAGGGCAAGAAGAAGATCCTCGGCGAAAACGCCGCCCGGCTCTACGGGGTCGACATCGCCGCCCAGAAGGCCAAGCTCGGCCGGATGGCGCCGGTGGCCGCGTGATGTCCATGCTCAAGGCGCGCACCGACGAGGTGCGCGCCGCTCTCGATCAGGTGACCGATCCGGAACTTGACGAGAGCGTGGTCGAGCTCGGCTTCGTCACCGGCATCGACATCGCCGAGGACGGCGCCGTCAGCGTCGGCTTCCGCCTGCCCACCTACTGGTGCGCCGCCAATTTCTCCTACCTCATGGCCGCCGACATGCGCGATGCTGTCGCCGCCCTGCCCTGGGTCACGCGCGCCGATGTCCGGCTCGACGAGCACATGTTCATCGACGAGATCAACAACGGCGTCGCCGAGGGCAAGGATTTCGCCGATGCCTTCCCGCAGGAGGCGGGCGAGAACCTCGCCGGCATCCGCCGGCATTTCGGCCTGAAATCCTTCGAGCGCCGGCAGGAGGCGCTGCTCCGCCACCTGCTCGCCGCCGGCCACGATGCGCAAGCCTTCCTCGATCTCACGGTCGAGGGTCTCGAACGCCTGGCGCTGGACGGGGAGGGGCCTGCCCTGCGCGCCCGCTACCTCGCCCGCCGCCCGCTTGCCGGCGGCGAGGATCTCGCCTTCGTCACCAGCGCCGGCGAGCGGATCATGCATGAAACGCTGATCGTCTATCTGCGCCACATCCGCCGCGTCGGGCTGAACGCCGAGTTCAACGGCGCGCTCTGCCGCGGCCTGCTCGCCGCCCGCTATGGCGAGGCGCCGTCAACCCTGCCGGAAGAGCCGGGCCTCGCCGACTTCATCCGCCAGGGCGTCGCCGGCAGCGATCAGACGGCGCGGCCGTAATAGATGGCCGAGACATGCGTGGCCTCGGCGAAGAACAGCCAGCGCTCGGCGAACAGGCCG
>NZ_AFPR01000111.1:0-36397 GCF_000219295.1 Acidiphilium sp. PM | reverse complement strand
GCGGCGGATGGCTGGCATGCGGCGCTCGCGGAGGCCGATCCGGACCAGCTTTCGCCGCGCGCGGCGCTGGAGCTGATTTATGCGTGGCGGCGAAAGTTCCTTGGCGACAGGGCGGATGGCGCGGTAGAGAAGCAGTAACATGTCGAACACCACCCAGCCGCCGCGCGACGTTCCGCCCGCCATGCCGGCAGCCGTGATCCCGCCACCGCCGAAGGAGGCGGTGATCGGCCGCCCCGATATCGGCGCCGAGCTGGCGCGCCTTTTGCCGCGCGGCGCGCCGCCGCCGCGGGAGACGGCGCTCGGCATCTTCCGCCGCCAGCTGGCGCGGCTGCAGACCCATGTGCAGACCCGGTTCGAACGCGGCGACATGTCTGGCCTCGCTGCCGCGCGCCTGCTCTCGGGCCTGATGGACGAGTTCATCGCGGCGCTGATCGGCTATTCGATCGACCTGCTGCCGGTGGAGCCCGGCGACCGGCTCGCCGTCGCGGCGACCGGCGGCTATGGCCGCGCCACGCTCGCGCCGTTCAGCGATATCGACCTGCTGTTCCTCACCGACAACGAACCCTCGGCGCGGATCCAGCGGGCTGTGGAGTTCATCCTGTATTTCCTCTGGGACCTCGGGCTGAAGGTGGGCCACGCCACGCGCTCGACCGCCGATTGCCTGACCGAGGCGCAGGGTGACAGCACGATCCGCACCTCGCTGCTCGATGCACGCTGCATCGCCGGCGACCGGCCGTTGTTCGCGCATTTCCAGCAGGCCTTCCGGCAGGATTGCGCCGCCGGCAGCCCGGCCGGCTACATCGCCGCGAAGCAGGCCGAACGCGCCGCCCGCCACAAGCGCTTCGGCGACACGCCGTTCATGGTCGAGCCCAACATCAAGGAGGGCAAGGGCGGGCTGCGCGACCTGCAGACGCTGTACTGGCTCGCCCGCTACGTGTTCGGCACCTTCGCGATGACCGAGCTGGTCGGCCCCGGCGCGCCCGGCGGCGGCATTCTCAGCGCCACCGAGGCGCGCGCCTGCAAGCGGGCCTGGGACTATCTCTGGACCGTGCGCTTTCACCTGCACTATGTCGCCGGCCGCGCCGAGGAGCGGCTGACCTTCGACCTGCAGCCGGTGATCGGCGCGCGCATGGGTTATACGCGGCATGGGCGGCAGGATGGCGTCGAGCGGTTCATGCGCCACTACTTCCTGGTGGTGCGCGAGGTCGCGCGGGTGACCGGCGTTCTCGAACCCGCCGTGGTGCGCGCGGCGCTCGGACCGCCCGCGATCGCGCCGGCGACCGACGCGGCGCTGCTGGACGCCGGTTTCGTGCTGGCGGACGGCAAGATCCTGTTCGTCGCCGGCCGCGAACCGATGGCCGAGCCGATCCAGTTGCTGCGCATCCTCCAGGTGGCGCGCGACCGGGGGCTGAAACTGCATCCGCTCGCGCTCCGCGCGATGATCCGCGGCGCGCGGCGCACCGCGGAGTTGCGCACGGATCCGCAGGCGGCCTCGCTGTTTCTCGACCTGCTCTGCGGCAACGACGATCCGCGGCAGGACGGCGCGCAATGGCTCGCGATCCTCAACGAAACCGGCGCGCTGGGGCGCTACCTGCCCGACTGGCGGCGGATCGTCGGCCAGATGCAGTTCGATTCCTATCATGTCTACACGGTCGACATGCACACGATCCACGCGATCGGGGTGCTGAATGCGATCGAGCGCGGCGAGCTTTCGGAAATCGTGCCGGTGGCCAGCGGATTGGCGCATCACGTGCAGTCGCGCCGGGCGCTCTATGTCGCGCTGCTTCTGCATGACATCGCGAAGGGCAGGGGGGGCGACCATTCGGAGATCGGCGCGGAACTGGCGCTGACCATCGGCCCCGCGCTCGGACTCGAACCGGAGGAGACCGAGATGGTCTCCTGGCTGGTGCTGCATCATCTGCTGCTCAGCCAGACGGCGTTTTCACGCGACATCGACGATCCGAAAACGATCCTCGACCTCGCCGACGTCGTGCAGTCGCCCGAGCGGCTGCGGCTGCTGCTGATCCTGACGGTGTCGGACATCCGCGCCGTCTCGCCCAAGGTGTGGAACGGCTGGAAGGCGACGCTGCTGCGCGAGATCTATGCCCGCGTCGCCGAGGTGCTGGAGGGCGGGCTTGCGACCACCGAGCGCGATGTCCGCGTTGCCCGCGTCAAGCAGATGGTCGCGGAGCTGCTCGCCGACTGGCCGGACGCCGACCGCGAGGAATTCCTCAACATGGGGTATCCGGGCTACTGGCTCGGCTTCGACCCCGAAAGCATCGCCCGCCACGGGCGGATGATCCGCGATGCCCGCCATCGCGACGTGCCGCTGACCGTCGCCGCCGAGCCGCTGCCGGCGCGGTCGGTCACCGAGGTCGTGGTCTATACCGCCGACCATGCGGGGCTGTTCAGCCGCATCGCCGGTGCCCTCGCGGTCGCCGGGGCGACGATCGTCGATGCGCGGATCCACACGCTGACCGATGGCATGGCGCTCGACACGTTCTGGATCCAGGACGCCGGCGGCGGTTCGCTCGAGGCGCCGCACCGGCTGGCGAAGATTTCCGCCGTGATCGAACAGGTGCTCTCGGGCCGGCTGCGGCTGGCGACCGAGATCGAGAAGGCGGCGAACAGCGTCGTCGGCGGGCGGATGCGGGCGATCCACGTGCCGCCGCGCGTCGTCGTCGACAACAGCGCCTCGAACCGGCACACCGTTATTGAAGTGAACGGCCGCGACCGGCCGGGCCTGCTGCACGACGTCACCGCCGCCATCACCTCGCAGGGGCTGCAGATCGCCTCGGCGCATATCACCACCTACGGGGTGCGCGCCGTCGACGTGTTCTACGTGAAGGATGTGTTCGGCCTGAAGGTGCAGAACGAGCGCAAGCTCGCGCAGCTTCGCAGCGCGCTGATCGAGGCGCTGGCCGGGCGGCCGCACGAGGTGACCGCCGCGTCCTGAACGGCAGCCTCAGCCACTTTATCCGCGACGGAATTATCTGGCTCACGAAAGCCTCGCACACGAGATTTTTGTTTGACCGGGTTGTTTCGTCTGCGGCATAGATACTCCCTATTGGGAAATATCCTGTCGAAACCGGCCTGAATGAGCCGGATGCGGGATGAACAATGGGGAGCGAAATGACATTCGAGACATGCGTTCGGAGACTGGCGATAGGCGCGCTCGCGGCCGGGTTCATCGGGCTGGCGCCGGCGAGGGCGCAGGCGCCGGGCAGTCTTTACGTGTTCGGCGACAGCCTGAGCGATAATGGCAACATTCCGCGGCTGACCGGCGTTCCCTATCCGGGGCCGCCCTATGTCGGCTTCCGGTTCTCGAACGGGCCGGTCTGGGCGGAATACCTGCCCGGGCTGACCGGGCTGAATTTCAAGCCCTCCAACGACTATGCGGTGGGCGGCGCCTTTGCCGGGCCGCTTGTGGTCAATGGTGTGACCTACAACAATCTCGTCAATTTTCCGGTGACATTGCTGCCCGGATTACCCAACGAATTGCAGGAAATCCAGGGCTTCGCTGCATCGGGCGGGCATTTTGCGCCGGCCGACGTGGTGGGGATCTGGATCGGCGGAAACAATTATTTCGCGACCGAGAAGCTGGTCGGGGCGGACCCGGCGAATGCGCAGCAGATCGTCAGCCAGAACGTGAGCACCGTGCTCACCCAGACCGGGCAGGCGATCGAGCAGGTAGCCGCACTTGGCGCGCGGCAGATCGTGCTGCAGAACCTCGTGCCATTCGGCGATGTGCCGACAGTGAACGGCACGCCGCAACTCGTGGCGCTGGGAGATCAGATCATCGCCGCGCATAATGCGGGGCTCTCGACCCTGGCCGCGCAGCTACACGGGGCATTGGGGATCAATATCCTGCTGATCAACCAGCAGCAGATCTTCTCCGAGATCAGCGCCAATCCCGCAGCCTATGGCTTCACCAACGTGACCGACGCCTGCTTCGCCTCGGCAAGTTCCGCCTGCGCCTATGCGCCGGCCTCGGTGCAGAACCAGTATCTCTGGTGGAACGTGCACCCGACCACGCACGGGCACCAGGTGATCGCCGAATATGTCGCGAGCGCGCTGAACGGGTTCCAGTCGCTGTCCGTGCCGGCACGGCTGCTCGATGCCGGCGCCGCGGCCTTCGCGCAGACGATTGGCGCGAGGATGGACGCGCTGCGCCACGGCGCCGGGGGGCTGACAGTCGATCTCGCCGGCGGGCCGATGCTGGCCGATACGGCGGCGGGCGATACCGGGCCGATGGAGATGCCGGGCAATGGGCACGCTCTGTCGGTTTTCGTGGCCGGCGGCTACGGGTTCGGCGCGCGGGCGGCGGCGCCGGGCAGCCTCGGCTTCCATGACCAGATCGGCACGGTGACCGCCGGCGCGGATTACCGCTTCACCCGCCATCTCGCCGCCGGCCTCGCGTTCGGATATGCGCGGGAAAGCGCGACGGTGAACGGGGGCGAGCGCCTGGATGCCGATGCCTACCAGTTTGCCGCCTATCTCGCCGCGCATAGCCGCCACCTCTATCTCGACGCCCAGCTCGATTACGGCCTCGACCGGTTCGGCCGGATCAGCCGGCCGGGCGTGCTGGCGCCGATCACCGCCTCGCCCCGCGGCCATACGCTCGGCGCCACAATACAGGCGGGCTATGTGCTGCATCGCGGTGTCGTAGCGTTCGGCCCGACAGTGGGGCTGGATGCGACCGAAGCGCATGTCGACCCGTATACCGAGCAGGGCGACCCGGCGTTGACCATGGCGGTCGGCGGCCAGGATTTCGGGCGCGTGCTGTTCGGCGCCGGGCTTGCGGCTTCGGCGCGGGTCAGGCTGGGCGGTGTCGCGATTCGGCCGCATGGCTCGATCGGCATGCAGGCCTCGATCGCCGGTGCGCCGGGGCAGTTCGCCAGCGTCTTCACCGACGAGCCGCTGGTCGGCCTGACCACGACCTATCCGCAGCTGTCGACGATGTGGGGCGTGGCCGATGCCGGTGTCACGGCGCGGCTCGCCGGCAGGCTTTCGGCAACGGTCGACCTTGCGACGACCTTCGCGCGCCGCGCCGGCGAGCAGCGGATGGTCAGCGCCGGGCTGCGCTGGCGCTTCTGAGCAACGGGCGCGCACGCAGTTTGCCGTCCTCGCTTGTCGCGGACGGCAAAGCGCGCTAGTCCGCGCCGACCGGCCATGCGCGGAATTGAACGCGCTTGGCCTGCTGGTCCGGTTCGGGCGGGCGTGGTGGAACTGGTAGACACGCCAGATTTAGGTTCTGGTGGCGCGAGCCATGGGGGTTCAAGTCCCTCCGCCCGCAGACGGGGTCGATCTGCCGTGCCCGCACGGCGCGTGGGAAATGGCGTAACGTAAGGATTGGTTTGGACATGCAGGTTACCGAAACCCTCACCGAGGGGCTGAAGCGCGGCTTTACCGTCGTCGTGCCGGGCAGCGATCTGAGCGAGAAGCGCGAGAAGCGCCTCGCCGAGCTGTCGAAGACGATGCAGATGCCGGGGTTCCGCCCGGGCAAGGTGCCGCTGTCGATGGTGCGCAAGCGCTTCGGCGACGCGGTGGCCGCCGAGGTGATGGAAGCTTCGGTGAACGAGGCGACCGAACGGATGATCAATGACCGCAGCCTGCGCCCGGCGGTGCAGCCGAAGGTCGAGGTCGTCCGTGCCGAACCCGATTCCGACCTCGAATTCACCGTCGAGCTCGAAGTGCTGCCGGAGGTGACGATTCCGGACCTGAAGGCGATCAGCCTGACCCGGCCGAAGGCGCCGGTGACCGAGGCGGAGATCGACGAGGCGATCGCGCGCTTCGCCGAGCAGCGCGCCGAGACCGAGGTGGTCACGGAAGACCGCCCGGCGGCAACCGGCGATATCCTCACCGTCGATTTCCTCGGCAAGCGCGATGGCGTGCCGTTCGAGGGCGGTGCCGGCACCGACACCGATATCGAGCTGGGCGGCTCGGGCTTCATTCCCGGCTTCGCCGAGCAGATGGAGGGCATGAAGGCCGGCGAGACGAAGGTGATCACCGTGACCTTCCCCGAGCAGTACCACGCTGCCGAGCTGGCCGGGAAGGAAGCGACGTTCGACATCACCGCCAAGGCGCTGAAGCGGCGCGTGGCGCCGGTGATCGACGACGCGTTCGCCGAGGCCAACGGCTTCGAGAACCTCGCCGAGTTCCGCAAGTTCTTCGCCGACCGGCTGGAACAGTCCCGCGCCGGCGCCTCGCGGCTGAAGGTCAAGCGCGCGCTGCTCGACAAACTGGCCGAGCAGGCCGATTTCCCGGCGCCGGCCTCGCTGGTCGACGCCGAGTTCGCCGAGATCTGGCGGCAGGTCGAGGCCGAGAAGCAGGCTGGCCGCCTCGATGAGGAGGACGCCGGCAAGGACGAGGAGACGCTGCGCGCCGACTACCGCGCGATCGCGGAACGCCGTGTGCGGCTGGGCCTGCTGGTGGCCGAGATCGGCCGCACGAACAACGTGCAGATCACCGAGCAGGACATGCGCCGCGCAATGATCGCCGAGATGCAGCAGTTCCCCGGCCAGGAAAAGATGATCATGGAGTTCTACCAGAAGAACCCGCGCGCGCTGGACCGGCTGCGCGGGCCGATCTTCGAGGACAAGGTTGTCGACTACGCGCTGGAACTCGCGACCGTGACCGACGAGGAGGTTTCGGCCGAGGCCCTGTTCGCCGACACCGACGACTGATCTCTTTTTCACCCGGGGGTGGACGCCGCCCTGTTCCCGGCTCATCTTAGACGTCTGTGGGCGCGGCGCCGGCCGTGATTCGGCGGCGGCCGCGCCCGACAGGACACGATTTCATGCGGGTGCGGTGCGTCCGGCCCCGACTTGGAGACAGATGCCGATGGATCGCGATCCCACCGAGATCTACATGAACAGCCTCGTGCCCATGGTGGTCGAGCAGACCGCGCGGGGCGAGCGCTCCTATGACATCTTTTCGCGCTTGCTGAAGGAGCGGATCATCTTCCTTACCGGCCCGGTCTATGACCAGGTCGGCTCGCTGATCGCGGCCCAGCTGCTGTTCCTCGAAAGCGAGAACCCGTCGAAGGAGATCGCCTTCTACATCAACAGCCCCGGTGGCGTCGTCTCCGCCGGCCTCGCGATCTACGACACGATGCAATACATCAAGTCGCCGGTCTCGACCGTCTGCATCGGCCAGGCGGCCTCGATGGGCAGCCTGCTGCTCGCCGCCGGCGAGAAGGGCAAGCGCTTCGCCCTGCCGAATTCACGGATCATGGTGCACCAGCCCTCGGGCGGGGCGCAGGGCCAGGCTTCGGACATCGAAATCCAGGCCCGCGAGATCCTGACCTTGCGGCGGCGGCTGAACGATATCTATGTTACTCATACCGGCCAGTCGCTCGAGGCGATCGAGCAGGCGCTGGAGCGCGACCGCTTCATGTCGGCCAACGAGGCGCAGGAATTCGGCCTGGTCGACGAGGTTGTGGAAAAGAAGCCGGCCAAGGACTCGAAGTAAGGCAGGGTCTGGCGCCGCGTTCCCCGGAAGCCGACCCGGGAATCCGGCGCAATGACGGTAATGCTTGTGCCGGCGGGACATGGGGTTTAATCTCGGTCCCCTGATTGATGCGCCGCCGCCTCCGGCGGCGCGGCTGGAGCATAGATGAGCACGAAGTCCGGAGACTCGAAGAACACCCTGTATTGCTCGTTTTGCGGCAAGTCGCAGCACGAAGTGGTCAAGCTGATCGCGGGGCCGACGGTATTCATCTGCAATGAATGCGTCGAACTCTGCATGGACATCATTCGCGAGGATAACCGGACGCACCTCGTGAAAACGCGCGACGGCGTGCCGACGCCCCGCGAAATCTGCAAGGTGCTGGACGATTACGTGATCGGGCAGGATCACGCCAAGCGGATTCTCAGTGTTGCCGTGCACAACCACTACAAGCGGCTGGCGCACGCGCAGAAGAACAACGACATCGAGATCGCGAAGTCGAACATCATGCTGGTCGGGCCCACCGGCTCGGGCAAGACGCTGCTCGCCCAGACGCTGGCCCGGATTCTCGACGTGCCGTTCACCATGGCGGACGCGACGACCCTGACCGAGGCGGGATATGTTGGCGAGGATGTCGAGAACATCATCCTCAAGCTGCTGCAGGCCGCGGATTACAATGTCGAGCGGGCGCAGCGCGGCATCGTCTATATCGACGAGGTCGACAAGATCAGCCGCAAGTCCGACAACCCCTCGATCACGCGCGACGTATCCGGCGAGGGCGTGCAGCAGGCGCTGCTCAAGATCATGGAAGGGACGGTGGCCTCGGTGCCGCCGCAGGGCGGGCGGAAGCATCCGCAACAGGAGTTCCTCCAGGTTGATACCACCAACATCCTCTTCATCTGCGGCGGCGCCTTCGCCGGGCTGGAGAAGATCATCGCACAGCGTGGCAAGGGGTCGGGAATCGGCTTCGGCGCCGATGTGCGCGACCCGACGGAGCAGCGCACCGGCGCGATCCTGCGCGAAGTCGAGCCCGAGGATCTGCTGAAGTTCGGCCTGATCCCCGAATTCATTGGCCGTCTGCCCGTCGTTGCGACGCTCGAGGACCTCGACGAGGCGGCGCTGATCGAGATCCTCACCAAGCCGAAGAACGCGCTTGTCAAGCAATACGGCCGCCTTTTCGAAATGGAGGGCGTGAAGCTCAACTTCACCGAAGACGCGCTGAAAGTGGTCGCCGCCCGTGCGATCCAGCGCAAGACCGGGGCGCGTGGCCTGCGGTCGATCATGGAAAACATCCTGCTCGAGACGATGTTCGACCTCCCGGGCCTCGACTCGGTCGAAGAGGTCGTGATCAACGGCGAAGTAGCCGAGGGGCGGGCAAATCCGCTTTTCCTGCATGGCAAGGAACGCGCTGAAACCGGCTCCTGAGGGAGCCGGCCCGGTCGTGCCGCGGGATTGCGGCGCACCGGGGGCCGCCCAATATACCGAACGTGGCCGGATAGCCCGGCACCGCGCCCTGTGCCGCTTTCGGGCAGGGCGCGCCGCTTATCGAAAGGTAGTCTGATGTCAGAGACCGACCCGAAGAAACCCAAAACCGCCCTTGTCGCGGTGCCGCAGGACGGCGAGACGCTGGCGGTGCTGCCGCTGCGCGATATCGTCGTGTTTCCGCACATGATCGTGCCGCTCTTCGTCGGCCGCGAGAAGTCGGTTCGCGCCCTCGAAGGGGTGATGAAGGACGACAAGCAGATCCTGCTGGTGGCCCAGAAGAACGCGCAGCAGGACGACCCGTCCGCCAACGATATCTATGATGTCGGCACGATTTCGACCGTGCTGCAACTGCTCAGGCTACCGGACGGAACGGTGAAGGTGCTGGTCGAAGGCGTGCGCCGGGCCCGAATCACGAAGTTCCACGAGGTGGACAGTCATTTCGAGGTGACGGCTCAGCCGCTGGACGAGATCGTGACCGGGGGCAAGGAACTCGAGGGTCTGGCCCGCGGGGTTGTGTCGCAGTTCGAGCAGTATATCAAGCTCAACAAGAAGATCGCACCGGAAGTTCTCGTTTCGATCAACCAGATCGACGACCCGTCGAAGCTTGCCGATACGATCGCCAGCCATCTCGGCCTGAAGATCGCCGACAAGCAGGAATTGCTGGAAACAGGATCCGTCACCGAGCGGCTGGAGCGCGTCTTCGCGCACATGGAAGCCGAAATCGGCGTGCTGCAGGTGGAAAAGCGCATCCGCAACCGCGTGAAGCGGCAGATGGAGAAGACGCAGCGCGAATACTACCTGAACGAGCAGCTCAAGGCGATTCAGAAGGAGTTGGGCGAGGGCGAGGAAGGCAAGGACGAGACCGCGGAACTCGAGGAGAAGATCCGCACCACCAAGCTCTCCAAGGAAGCGCGCGACAAGGCCATGGCCGAGCTCAAGAAGCTCAGGACGATGAGCCCGATGAGTGCCGAGGCGACGGTGGTGCGCAACTATCTCGACTGGCTGCTCGGCATTCCCTGGAAGAAGCGCGCCAAGATCAAGAACGACGTGATCGAGGCCGAACGCGTGCTCGACGCCGACCATTATGGCCTCGACAAGGTCAAGGAGCGGATCATCGAGTATCTGGCCGTGCAGTCGCGTAGCCCGAAGCTCAAGGGGCCGATCCTCTGCCTCGTCGGTCCGCCCGGCGTGGGCAAGACCTCGCTCGGCAAGTCGATCGCCAAGGCGACGGGACGCAATTTCGTGCGGATGTCGCTCGGCGGAATGCGCGACGAGGCTGAAATCCGCGGCCATCGCCGGACCTATATCGGCTCGATGCCCGGCAAGATCATCCAGGGCATGAAGAAGGCGAAGACGTCGAACCCGCTGTTCCTGCTCGACGAGATCGACAAGCTCGGTGCTGACTGGCGGGGCGATCCGACCTCGGCCCTGCTCGAAGTGCTGGACCCCGAGCAGAACGGCACGTTCAACGATCATTACCTCGAGGTCGATTACGACCTGTCGGACGTGATGTTCGTGACGACCGCGAACTCGCTGCGGATGCCGCAGCCGCTGCTTGACCGCATGGAGATCATTCGCATCCCCGGCTACACCGAGGACGAAAAGATCGAGATCGCGAAGCGGCACCTGATCGGCAAGCAGGCCGAGGCGCACGGGCTCAAGGACGGCGAGTGGAGCGTTTCGGACGATGCGGTTCGCGAGCTGATCCGCACCTATACCCGTGAGGCCGGGGTGCGTAACCTCGAGCGCGAGATCGCCAACCTCGCCCGCAAGGCGGTGAAGGAAATCGTCACGAAGAAGGTGACCAAGGTCGCGATCACCAAGAAGAACATCGAGAAGTTCGCCGGCGTGCCGCGGTTCCGCTTCGGCGAGACCGAGGCGGAGGATATGGTCGGCGTCGTCACCGGCCTGGCGTGGACCGAGGTGGGCGGCGAGATCCTGACCATCGAGAGCGTGCTGCTGCCCGGCAAGGGCAATGTGAAGCAGACCGGCAAGCTCGGCGACGTCATGCAGGAGAGCGTCTCGGCGGCGATTTCCTACATCCGCTCGCGGGCGATCAGTTTCGGCATCAAGCCGCCGATCTTCGAGAAGCGGGACATTCACGTCCACGTGCCCGAAGGCGCGACGCCGAAGGACGGTCCCTCGGCGGGCATCGCAATGGCGACCTCCATCGTCTCGGTGCTCACCGGAATCCCGGTGCGCAAGGATATCGCCATGACCGGCGAAATCACGCTGCGCGGCCGGGTGCTGCCGATCGGTGGGCTCAAGGAGAAGCTGCTGGCCGCGCTCAGGGCCGGCATCACCACCGTGCTGATCCCGAAGGACAACCAGAAGGATCTCGCGGAGATTCCCGAGAACGTGAAGAAATCGCTCAAGATCATTCCGGTCTCGCATGTCGACGAGGTGATCGCCGAGGCGCTGGTGCGCAAACCCGAGCCGATCGAGTGGGAGGAGCCGGTGGAACCGGTCGCCGCCCGCCCGGCGGATGAGGCGGCGGGCGCCGTTCTGCCGCATTAAGGTGCCTCGCCGTCATCGTCGTGGCATGAATTGATGTTTCGGGGCCGGTTTTCCGCTTGTCTTCGTTGACGGGAGGAAACCGGCCCCTTTAGTGTGCGGCGCCTGACGGATTGCCCGGATGGAACCCGATTCGGATGGTTCCGGCCGTTTTTAATTCCGTTTTCACCAACTGGGAGACTGACCCGTGAACAAAATGGATCTCGTCGCAGACGTTGCGGAGAAGACCGACCTTTCGAAAGCCAAGGCCACCGAGGTAGTGGATGCGGTGTTCGCCGCCATCGAGGAGGCTCTGAAGCGCAAGGAAGAGGTGCGCCTGGTCGGTTTCGGCACGTTCGGCACGGCCGAGCGCAAGGCGGCAACCGGCCGCAACCCGCGCACCGGCGAGGAAATCCAGATCGCGGCCTCGACCTCGGTCCGGTTCAAGCCGGGCAAGAGCCTCAAGGATGCCGTGAACTGAAGCTGATGCGGGCCGGATTATCCGGCCCGATTGGATGACCGCAGGTCTGCCGGTATGCCGGACCAGCCTGCGGATTCCGGGCGGTTAGCTCAGAGGTAGAGCGTCTCGTTTACACCGAGAGGGTCGGCGGTTCGATCCCGTCACCGCCCATTGGTTCCGCGACTTCCGCGAAGAACGCGAATCGGTCGCGCCGATTCGATCCCGGTGCCGCCGGTCGACTTAATCCAGACGCATAGCAGAATCGCGTAAATACCTGCCGGAGCGGAATTTTTCTTCCGCCGCCGCGTGCAGCCTTGGGCAGACGTCGACGGGAAGCCGCGCAGGACAGGTTTTGCCTCAATCCGGCCATCGTGTTGCCATCGCCGGCGGGTGGGATTTTTGCGCCGCCACACGCCCATGGGCGGGCGATCTTCCGATGCGCGCGATCCGGGTGCTTGACGCATCCCGGCCGCCGCTATAGGGAGGTGCCCACAACGCGGGTGTAGCTCAGTTGGTTAGAGCGCCGGCCTGTCACGCCGGAGGTCGCGGGTTCGAGCCCCGTCACTCGCGCCATTGCGCTGATCGACACAGATATCCAGTGCCATCAGTCATGGAAGAACATGAGAGGATGCGCTCTTTATCGTCCGGACCCGCATGGGGTCTCCGGCGATTTAGTCGTATCGTCTGGCACGCCGAGAGCAGGGCGGACGGTCTGCCGCCAGGTGGACAACACTGATGCGTAACGGGGGCAATCGCGATGCAGTCGGATCTGTCGGTCTACTTCCCCATCCTGGTGTTCATCGGTATCGCAGCTCTGCTCGGCGCGGCGTTCATCATCGGATCGCTCGTCGTCGCACGGCAAAATCCCTATGGCGAAAAGCTCAGCGCCTATGAATGCGGTTTCGCACCGTTCAGCGACGCGAGGCGCAAGTTCGATGTGCGCTATTATCTCGTTGCGATCCTTTTCATCATTTTCGACGTCGAGATCGCGTTCCTGTTTCCCTGGGCGGTGAGCCTTTCACGAATCGGGGCGTTGGGGTTCTGGTCGATGATGGGGTTTCTGGCAATTCTGGTCGTCGGATTTATCTATGAATGGCGCAAGGGCGCGCTCGACTGGGAGTAGCCCGGACCACCGGCGCCCGACCCGGACGAAACGAGTGACAAACCGGCCGCAAGTGGCCCAAGCGGAAGGCATGACATGAACGCCGTGCAGCAACCCGACATTGCCTGGAATCGCGATCATCTGGACCCCGGCGCCGAACAGGAAGCGGTCATTCGCGGCATTACCGGCGAGATCGCCGGCAAGGGGTTCGTGGTCGCCAATCTCGACCGCCTGGTGAACTGGGCGCGAACCGGCAGCCTCTGGCCGATGACGTTCGGCCTTGCGTGCTGTGCCGTCGAGATGATCCACGCCTACATGCCGCGCTGGGATCTCGACCGATTTGGTATCATCCCCCGGAACTCCCCGCGGCAGAGCGATGTGATGATTGTCGCCGGCACGCTGACCAACAAGATGGCGCCGGCACTGCGCAAGGTCTACGACCAGATGCCCGAGCCGCGCTGGGTCATCTCCATGGGAAGCTGCGCGAATGGCGGCGGGTACTATCACTACTCTTACTCCGTGGTGCGGGGGTGCGACCGGATCGTGCCGGTGGACATCTACGTGCCGGGCTGTCCTCCCACGGCGGAGGCGCTGGTCTATGGCATCACCCAGTTGCAGAAGAAGATCCGCCGGACGGGGACCATTTTCCGTGAGTGAAGACAACCAGACCGAAGCGCCCGCACCCGAGGCCCCGGCCGACCCGTTCGGCGACCTGCTGCGCGCCATCGACGGCGTCACTGATGTCGTGCTGGAACGCGATGAGCGGATCATTGCCGTCGACCGCGCTGCGCTGGCGGCGGTGATGCGCACTCTGCGCGACAACCCGCAATTCGCCTTCGAACAGTGCATGGATGTCTGCGGCGTCGACTGGCCGGAGCGGGCCGAGCGGTTCGACGTGGTCTATAACCTTCTGTCCGTGACCCGAAACGACCGGTTGCGCGTGATCGTCACCACGGACGAGACCGCGCCGGTGCCGAGCGTCAGCGACATCTGGCCCGGGGTGACCTGGTGGGAGCGCGAAGTGTTCGACCTGTTCGGCGTGAGCTTCGACGGGCTGGTCGATCACCGGCGGATTCTCACCGATAACGGTTTCGAGGGGCATCCGATGCGCAAGGATTTCCCGCTGACCGGCCATGTCGAACTCCGGTACGACGAGGAGCAGAAGCGCGTGGTCTACGACAAGGTCGCGTTGACGCAGGAATTCCGCAATTTCGATTTCCTCTCGCCCTGGGAGGCGATGACCACGCTCCCCGGCGACGAGAAGGCCACCCGCGGAGGGTCTGACGCATGAGCGGCGGGATGCAGAACGGCACACAGCAGACCGAGCGCCGTGTGATCGACATCAACGACCGTCATACGGTCAATGTCGGCCCGCAGCACCCGGCGACGCATGGCGTGCTGCGCCTGATCTTGGAGCTTGAGGGCGAGACGGTGACGCGCGCCGATCCGCATATCGGCCTGCTGCATCGCGGCACAGAGAAGCTGATCGAATACAAGTCATACCTCCAGGCGGTGCCGTATTTCGACCGGCTCGATTACGTCAGCCCGATGTGCTGCGAGCACGCCTTCGCCCTCGCGACCGAGCGGCTGCTCGGCGTGAAGGTGCCGGAACGGGCGCAGTGGATCCGCGTGCTGTTTGCCGAGATTACCCGTATTCTCAATCATTTGCTGAACGCCGTTCACTTGGCGCTGGACATCGGCGCACAGTCTCCAAGCCTTTGGGGCTATGAGGAGCGGGAGAAACTGCTGACCTTTCACGAGGCGGTATCGGGCGCGCGCTTCCATGCGAACTATTTCCGTCCCGGCGGGGTTTCGAAGGACATGCCGACGGGTCTTGCCGAGCAGATCTGGGAATGGAGCGAGAAGTTTCCGAAATTCCTCGACGATCTGCAGAGCCTGCTGAACGAGAACCGGATTTTCCGCCAGCGCCTCGTCGATATTGGGGTGATTTCGGCGGAGGACGCGCTGGCGATGGGGTTCTCGGGTCCCAATCTGCGCGCCTCGGGGATTGCCTGGGACCTGCGGCGCGCGCAACCCTACGACAAGTACGACGAGGTGGATTTCGACATTCCCGTCGGCCGGCACGGCGATTCGTTCGACCGATATCTCGTGCGGATCCGCGAGATGGCCGAGAGCCTGAAGATCATCCGTCAGGCGCTGAAGGCGATGCCGGAAGGGCCGATCAAGGTGCAGGACCACAAGATCACGCCGCCGAAACGCGCCGAGATGAAGCGCTCGATGGAAGCGCTGATCCATCACTTCAAGCTCTATACCGAGGGCTATCATGTGCCAGCCGGCACGACCTACACCGCTGTGGAAGCGCCGAAGGGGGAATTCGGGGTCTATCTCGTTGCCGATGGCAGCAACCGGCCCTATCGGTGCAAGATCCGCGCGACCGGATTTTCCCACCTGCAGGCGATGAATCTGATGTCGAAAGGCCATCTCCTCGCCGATGCGATCGCCGTGCTCGGCTCGATCGACATCGTGTTCGGGGAAGTGGATCGCTGAAAGATGAACGACATGACGGAACCGGCTTTCAGCTTCGATGAGACGAGCGAGGCGCTGATCCCCTCGATCATCGCGAAATATCCCGAGGGCAGGCAGGCAAGTGCGGTAATGCCGCTGCTCGATCTCGCCCAGCGGCAGATGGCGCGGCAGACGGGACATGCCTGGGTGCCGCGCACGGCGATGGACGTGATTGCGGCGCGCCTCTCGATGCCGCCGATGCGGGTCTATGAAGTCGCCACATTCTACACGATGTTCCACACCAAGCCGGTGGGAAAATTCCATCTCCAGGTCTGCACCACGACGCCGTGTTGGCTGCGCGGGTCGGATGAGGTGATGTCGGCCTGCCGCAAGGCCGCCGAGGCGGATGGCGAGACGTTCAGCATCGAGGAGGTCGAGTGCCTCGGGTGCTGCGTGAACGCGCCGGTGGTGCAGGTGAATGACGACGTCTACGAGGATCTCGACGGGCCGCGCACCGAGGCGCTGCTGGAGCGGTTGCGCGCCGGCGACGTGCCGCCGGCGGGCTCGACGATCGGGCGGCAGGCCTCGGCGCCGGAAGGCGGACCGACCACGCTGTTCGGCGTCGGGGGCACCAAGCCCGTGAGCGGAGCGGAATGAGATGCTGAGCGATCGCGACCGGATCTATACCAATCTCTACGGCCTGCATGACTGGCGCCTCGCCGGTGCCCGGGCGCGCGGCGACTGGGACGGCACGAAGGACATCCTCGCCCGCGGGCGGGATGCGATCATCGAGGAAATCAAGTCCTCGGGCCTGCGCGGCCGCGGCGGCGCCGGCTTCCCGACCGGGATGAAATGGTCCTTCATGCCGAAGGAGACAGATGGACGGCCGAGCTATCTCGTCATCAACGCCGATGAGAGCGAACCCGGCACGTGCAAGGACCGCGACATCCTGCGCCACGAACCGCACAAGCTGGTGGAAGGCGCGCTGATCGCCGGATTCGCCATGGGCGCGCACCGGGCGTTCATCTATGTCCGTGGCGAATACTACAATGAATACAAGAATTTGCAGGCCGCCGTTGACGAGGCGCGCGAAGCCGGATTGCTCGGTGACGATGCTTGCGGGTCGGGCTGGGCCTTTGACATCACCGTGCATCGCGGGGCGGGCGCCTATATCTGCGGCGAGGAATCGGCGCTGATCGAGAGCATCGAGGGCAAGAAGGGCCTGCCGCGCATGAAGCCGCCCTTTCCGGCGGCGCTCGGCCTCTATGGCTGCCCGACCACTGTGAACAATGTCGAGACCATTGCAGGGGTCGCGACCATCATGCGGCGAGGGGCGGCCTGGTTTTCCGCGCTCGGCCGGCCGAAGAATTCCGGCACCAAGATCTTCTGCATTTCCGGCCATGTGAACAGGCCGTGCAATGTGGAAGAGGAACTCGGCATTCCGCTGCGCGAGTTGATCGAGAAGCATGCCGGCGGCGTGCGGGGCGGGTGGGACAACCTGCAGGCGGTGATACCCGGCGGATCGTCGGTGCACATGATTCCGAAATCGGTCTGCGACACGGTGCTGATGGATTACGACAGCCTGCGCGAGCAGCGCACCGGCCTCGGCACCGCGGCGGTGATCGTGATGGACAAGTCGACCGACCTGATCCGGGCGATCGCGCGGCTCGCGGCGTTCTACAAGCATGAGAGTTGCGGCCAGTGCACGCCCTGCCGCGAGGGCACCGGCTGGATGATGCGGATGATGTATCGCCTGGTCGAGGGGCGGGCGGAAATCGCCGATATCGACCTGCTGGAACAGGTCACGAAACAGGTGGAAGGCCATACGATCTGCCCGCTCGGCGACGCGGCGGCCTGGCCGATCCAGGGTCTGCTGCGGCATTTCCGGCCAGTGGTCGAGCAGCGGATCGCCGATTACAAGGCGCGCACGGCATCGCGCCTCGCGGCGGAATGACGGAGGGGACGATGCGGCACGAGACGATGGACGGCGCCGCGCGCGCCACGAGCGGGGTGCGGATCTGATGCCGAAAGTGACGGTGGACGGACTCGAGATCGAGGTTCCGAACGGATACACGGTGCTGCAGGCCTGCGAGGAAGCGGGCAAGGAAATCCCTCGCTTCTGCTACCATGAGCGGCTGTCGATCGCCGGCAACTGCCGCATGTGCCTCGTGGAAGTCGAGAAGATGCCGAAGCCGGTCGCCTCCTGCGGGCAGCCGGTGGGCGAGGGCATGGTCATCCATACCGACAGCGAGAAGGTCCGCGAGGCGCGGCGTGGGGTGATGGAGTTCCTGCTCATCAACCATCCGCTCGACTGCCCGATCTGTGATCAGGGCGGCGAGTGCGACCTGCAGGACGAGGCGATGGGCTATGGGCGCGACCATACCCGTTACGACGGCAACAAGCGGGCGGTGACCGACAAGTATCTCGGCCCGCTCGTCAAGACGGTGATGACGCGCTGCATTCACTGCACCCGCTGCGTCCGCTTCATGGCCGAGGTCGCCGGCGTGCCGGAACTCGGCGCGGTGCAGCGCGGCGAGCACATGGAAATCACCAACTATGTCGAGCGCGGCCTGTCGTCCGAGTTATCGGGCAATATCATCGATCTCTGCCCGGTCGGCGCGCTGACCTCGAAGCCCTATGCGTTCACCGCCCGCACCTGGGAGTTGCGCAAGACCGACAGCATCGACGTGTTCGACGCGGTCGGCACCAATATCCGCATCGATGCGCGCGGCAGCGAGGTGCTGCGCGTCCTGCCCCGGCTGAACGACGCGGTGAACGAGGAATGGCTCGCCGACAAGGGCCGTTTCTCGATCGACGGGCTGAAGCGCCGCCGGCTCGACAGGCCCTGGTTGCGTGAGGCGAGCAAGCTGCGCCCGGCGAGCTGGGACGAGGCGCTTGCCGCCATCGCCGGCCGGATCAGAGGAATCGACGGCAGCCGGATCGGCGCGATTGCCGGCAATCTCTGCGATGCGGAGAGCATGATGGCGCTGAAGGACCTGATGGGGGCGCTCGGCTCCACCAATCTTGACTGCCGGCAGGATGGCGCGGTGTTCGATGTGTCGAGCCGGGAATTCCACCGCTTCAACACGACGATCGAGGGAATCGACGAGGCCGACGCGCTGCTGATCGTCGGCGCCAATCCGCGACAGGAAGCGCCGGTCCTGAACGCACGGCTGCGGCGCCGCTGGGTCGAGACACCCGGTTTCTTCGCCGGACTGGTCGGCGCGCCGGCCGACCTGACCTATGAGCATGAACATCTCGGCGAGGGTGGCGATGCGCTGAAGGCGCTGCTCGATCCGGAGCATCACTTCACGAAGCGGCTGGCGGCGGCGAAACGGCCGATGCTGATCGTGGGCCCGCAGGCCTTCGCGCGGCCGGATGCCAAGGCGGTGCTCGCTTGCTGCTGGCAGATCGCGCTTCAGACCGGCATGCTGACCGCCGACTGGCACGGGTTCAACGTGCTGCACAACGCGGCGGCGCGGATGGGCGCGCTCGAACTCGGGTTCCTGCCGGGGGAGAACGGCAAGGACATCGCCGGCATGATGGGCGGCGGCGTGGATGTGCTGTGGCTGCTCGGCGCGGATGAATTCGACGTCTCGCAGATTGGTGCGGACACGTTCGTGATCTACCAGGGTCACCATGGCGACCGCGGTGCGGCGCGGGCCGACGTGATTCTTCCCGGTGCAGCCTATACCGAGAAATCCGGCACCTATGTGAATACGGAGGGCAGGGTGCAGCGCGCGCTGCGGGCGATTTTCCCGCCCGGCGAGGCGCGGGAGGACTGGGCGATCCTGCGCGCGGCGAGTGCCGCACTCGGCCAGGCGCTGCCCTATGACGATCTCGACACGTTGCGCACGCGCATGGTCGAGGCCAATCCGGTCTTCGGCGAGACGGGCGCGCTGCGCCGCATCGGCCATGTCGGGGGCGAGGCGCCGCGCGGCGATGCCGCCGCCGTGAGCGACGCGCCGTTCGGCCGCGCCTTCGCGACCTATTACCAGACCGATCCAATCAGCCGCGCGAGCCCGACCATGGCGAAATGCATCGAGGAAATCATCCTCCCGCGCCAGATGGCGGCGGAGTGAGCGCGATGGAGGCGGGTTTCTTCTCGACGGATTTCGGCATTCTCGTTCTCACCCTGCTGCGCACGCTGGCGCTGCTGGTGCCGCTGCTGATCGGTGTCGCGTATCTCACCTATGCGGAGCGCAAGGTGCTGGCGGCCATGCAACTGCGCAAGGGACCGAACGTGGTCGGCCCGTTCGGGCTGTGGCAGCCCTTCGCGGACGCGATCAAGATGCTGTTCAAGGAGACCATCATTCCGGACGGCGCCAACCGGATGCTGTTCCTGTTCGCGCCGATGATCACCTTCGGGCTCGCGATCATCGCCTGGGCGGTGATTCCGGTGAACGACCACTGGGGGATCGCGGACATCAATGTCGGACTGCTCTACCTGTTCGCGATTTCCTCGCTCGGCGTCTATGGCGTGATCATCGCGGGCTGGGCGAGCAACTCGAAATTCGCCTTTCTCGGCGCCATGCGCAGCGCGGCGCAGATGGTGAGCTACGAGGTCTCGATCGGCATCGTCATCCTCTCGGTGCTCGTCTGCGTCGGCAGTCTCAACCTGAACGACATCGTGACGGCGCAGCGGCATATCTGGTTCGCGATCCCGCTGCTGCCGATGCTGGTAGTGTTCTTCATCTCGGGCCTCGCCGAGACGAACCGCGCGCCGTTCGACCTGCCGGAAGGCGAGAGCGAGATCGTCGCCGGGTTCTTCGTCGAATACAGCGCGATGAGCTTCGCGCTGTTCTTCCTCGGCGAATACGCGAACATGATCCTGATGAGTGGGATGACGACCATCCTCTTCCTCGGCGGCTGGCTCTCGCCGATCCCGATCGCGCCGTTCACCTGGATCCCCGGACCGGTCTGGTTCCTGCTCAAGGTCATGCTGTGCCTGTTCGTTTTCCTCTGGGTGCGCGCGACGCTGCCGCGCTTCCGATACGACCAGCTGATGCAACTTGGCTGGAAGGTGTTCCTGCCGTTTTCGCTCGGCTGGCTGGTGCTGACGGCGAGCGTTCTCGAAATTTTCGGCTGGTTGCCGCATGCGTGACCGGGAGATCGGATGATGGCCAGACTTGATCGCATCGCGCACCGCTTCCTGCTGCTGGAGATTCTCTCCGGCCTGCGGCTGACCCTGCGTTATTTCTTCACGCGCAAGGCGACGCTGAACTACCCGTTCGAGAAGAACGCGATCAGCCCGCGTTTCAAGGGCGAACACGCGCTGCGCCGGTATCCGAACGGCGAGGAACGCTGCATCGCCTGCAAGCTGTGCGAGGCGATCTGCCCCGCGCAGGCGATCACGATCGAGGCGGAACCGCGCGAGGACGGCTCGCGCCGGACCACGCGCTACGACATCGACATGACAAAGTGCATCTATTGCGGCCTCTGCGAGGAAGCCTGCCCGGTCGATGCGATCGTCGAAGGACCGAACTTCGAATTCGCGACCGAGACGCGCGAGGAGCTGATGTATGACAAGAAAAGACTGCTCGCGAACGGCGACCGCTGGGAAAGCGAACTGGCCAAGCGCCTCGAACTCGACGCGCCTTACCGGTAACGCGCCATGATCGTCACGCTCGCATTCTACGTCTTCGCCGCGATCCTGCTGCTCTCGGCCTGCATGGTGATCACCGCGCGCAATCCGGTGCATTCTGTGCTGTTCCTCATCCTCGCCTTCATCAACGCGGGCGCGCTGTTCGTGCTCGCCGGCGCCGAATTCCTGGCGATGGTGCTGGTGATCGTCTATGTCGGCGCGGTTGCCGTGCTGTTCCTCTTCGTCGTGATGATGCTCGACGTCGATTTCGCGGCGCTACGTGAGGGCTTCCAGCGCTACGCGCCCCTCGGCCTGCTGATCGGGTTCATCCTGATGGTGGAAATCGGCGCCGTCGCCATCGGCTGGACCATCACCCCCGCCGCCCATCTCGCCAGCCAGGTGCCGATGCCGGCGCATCTTTCGAACACCGCGGCACTCGGCGACCTGATCTACACCCGTTACATGTTCGCTTTCGAACTGGTGGCGCTGCTGCTCCTCGTGGCGATGATCGGGGCGATCGTGCTGACCCATTCGGGCGAGCGCCGCTCGCGCCGTCAGGACATCTCGATGCAGCATCAGCGGCCGATCGACGAGACGCTGACGATGGTCAAACTCGGCATCGGCAAGGGAGCGAAGCAGATGACACAGGCAGCGCCCGCGAAACGGGAGACGATCCGATGAGCGCGGTCGGGCTCGGGCCCTATCTCGTCGTCGCCGGCCTGCTGCTGGTGATCGGGATTTTCGGGATCTTCCTCAACCGGAAGAACATCATCGTCATCATGATGTCGATCGAGCTGATCCTGCTCGCCGCCAACATCAATTTCGTCGCCTTCTCCTTGGCGCTGCACGACATGGCGGGGCAGGTCTTCACCATGTTCGTGCTCTCGGTCGCGGCGGCGGAGGCTGCGATCGGGCTGGCGATCCTGGTCGTGTATTTCCGCAACCGCGGCTCGATCGAAGTCGAAGACGTCACGCTGATGAAGGGCTGAGCCGACATGCTGCTTGCCATTGCCGTTCTCGCGCCGCTGGCCGGCGCGCTGCTCGCCGGGCTCGCGCGCCCCACCCTCGGCCGCGCTCCGGCCGTCGGGCTCAGCGTCGCCTCGCTGGTCATCGCCGCCATCGCCGCGATCGGCACGGTCTACCGCCATCTCGTGCTTGGGGCGGCGGACCATCTCGTCGTACTCGGGCAATGGATTTCGGTCGGCACCTTCGCGCCGCAATGGGCGCTGCGGATGGACACGCTGTCGCTCGTGATGGTGGGCATGGTCTGCGTGGTTTCGGCGCTGATCCATGTCTACAGCATCGGATACATGGCGGAGGATCGCACCGAGCCGCGCTTCTTCGTCTACATCTCTCTATTCACCTTCGCGATGCTGATGCTCGCCACGGCGAACAACCTGCTCCAGCTGTTCTTCGGCTGGGAAGGTGTTGGCCTGATGTCCTACCTGCTGATCGGCTACTGGTACGACCGCGCCAGCGCCAACGAGGCGGCGATCAAGGCCTTCATCGTCAACCGGGTGGGTGACCTGTTCTTCGCGGTCGGTATCGCGTTGACCTGGTATGAGTTCGGCAGCGTCAATTTCGATACGATCTTCGCCGGCGTGGCCAAGGTCGCGCCGCACGCCTACCATCTGTTCGGCACCGATCTGCCGGTGCTCGAGGTGATCTCGATCCTTCTCTTCATCGGCGCGATGGGCAAGTCCGCCCAGCTGTTCCTGCACACCTGGCTGCCGGACGCGATGGAAGGCCCGACGCCGATTTCCGCCCTCATCCATGCCGCGACGATGGTGACCGCCGGCGTGTTCATGACCGCGCGGATGTCCCCGGTCATCGACGCGGCTCCCGTTGCCCTGGCGCTGATCACGGTAATCGGCGGCTTCACCGCCTTCTTCGCGGCAACGATCGGCTGCGTGCAGAACGACATCAAGCGCATCATCGCGTACTCGACCTGCTCGCAACTCGGCTACATGTTCCTCGCGGTCGGCGTGGGGGCGGCGCCGATCGGCATCTTCCACCTGATCAACCATGCCTTCTTCAAGGCGCTGCTGTTCCTGGGCGCCGGTTCGGTGATCCACGCGCTGGCCGACGAGCAGGATGTGCGCAAGATGGGCGGCCTGTGGCGCAAGCTGCCGGTCACCTATGTCACGATGTGGGCGGGAAGCCTGGCGCTGGTCGCGATCCCGCCGTTCTCGGGTTACTTCTCGAAGGATGCGATCCTGTCGGCCGCCTTTGCCGCACAGTCGCACACGGCGGTGTTCGGCTGGCTCTGTGGCACGCTCGGCGCCGGTCTGACCGCCTTCTACACGGTGCGGTTGATGCTGCTCACCTTCCACGGCAAGCCGCGCGCCTCCAGCGAAACGCTGGCCCACGCGCATGAAAGCCCGCTGGTGATGCTGTTGCCGCTGGTCGTGCTGGCCATCGGGGCGCTGACGACCGGCTTCCTGCTCGGGCCGACCTTCATCGGGGCACATTTCGCGAATTTCTGGGGGTCCAGCATCGCCTTGCCGCATGGTGGCGCGGTGATGGCGGCGCGCAACACGATTCCGGCCTGGGCGGAGAAGATGCCGCTGCTGCTGGCGATTGCCGGGATCGGCATCGCCTACTGGTTCTACGAGCTCGCTCCGGCGCTGCCGGCGCGGCTGGCCGAGGCCTGGCCCGGGCTCCACGCGTTCCTGCTCAACAAATGGTATTTCGACGAGTTGTATGACGCGATCTTCGTCCGCCCGGCGCTGCGCATCGCGCGCGCCATCTGGCGGATCGGCGATGAGGAGATGATCGACGGCGTGCCGGAAGGCCTGGCGCGGCTGACCGGCGATGCCTCCGGCGTTGCCAGCCGGCTGCAGAGCGGATCGATCGCGGTTTACGGGTTCGTCATGCTGGTCGGGTTGATGGTGCTGGTGACCGTTTTCTTGGTCGCGCGGTGAGGGGGAGCGGCACATGAATTTCCATCTTCTCTCGCTGATGACCTGGCTGCCGCTCGCCGGCGCCGTGCTGATGTATTTCACCGGCGACTCGGCCAACCCGGCCACCGCCCGCAATGCGCGCTGGATCGCGCTGTGGACCAGCCTGCTCGTGCTCGTGCTCGCGGTGGTGATGGTCGTCGGCTTCAATCCGTCAGTGCATGGGTTCCAGTTCGTCGACTCTGCCGAATGGATCCCGGCCTACGGCATCGGCTACCGGATGGGCGTTGACGGCATCAGCCTGTTCTTCGTCGCCCTCAGCGCGCTGCTGACGCCGGTCGCTGTATTGGCGAGCTGGCGCGAGAGCCGGCGCGTGCGCGACTACATGGCCGCCTTCCTGCTGCTCGAGACCATGACGATCGGCATGTTCTCGGCCCTCGATTTCCTGCTGTTCTACATCTTCTTCGAGGGCGTGCTGATCCCGATGTATCTCATCATCGGCGTCTGGGGCGGGGAGCGGCGGATTCATGCCGCGGTGAAGTTCTTCCTCTTCACCCTCGCGGGCTCGCTGCCGATGCTGCTCGCCCTGGTCTGGATGTGGCACCACGCCGGCACGACCGACATGGTGCAGCTCATGCACACCGCGATCGCCCCGACCACGCAGGACTGGCTGTTCGTCGCCTTCCTGCTCTCCTTCGGCGTGAAGGCGGCGGTCTGGCCGATGCATACGTGGCTGCCCGACGCCTATGGCGAGGCGCCGCTGCCCGGCACGATCATGCTGGCCGCGGTGCTCTCGAAAATGGGGGCCTACGGTTTCCTGCGCTTCTCGCTGCCGATGCTGCCGCAGGCAACGGCCTATTTCGAGCCGTTCATGTTCGCGCTCGGTATCATCGGCATCGTCTACATTTCCTTCGCCGCCTTGGCGCAGACCGACATCAAGCGCATGATCGCCTATTCGTCGGTCGCGCATATGGGGCTGATCGTGGTCGGCATCTTCACCGTCACCGTCGCCGGAATCGAGGGCGCGCTGTTCCAGATGGTGTCGCACGGGCTCGTCATTGCCGCATTGTTCCTCTGTGTCGGCATCCTGCTGGCGCGCGGCCATTCGCTGCGGCTCGACCAGCTTGGCGGTCTGGCCTCGCGCATGCCGGTCTACGCCACCTTCCTGATGCTGTTCGTGATGGCGAATGTCGGCCTGCCCGGCACATCCGGCTTCGTCGGCGAGATCCTGGTCATGATCGGCGCGATCCAGGCGAATTTCTGGGTCGCCCTGCTTGTCGGCTCCGGCATGATCCTGAGCGTTATGTACATGCTGGTGATGATCCGCCGCGTGCTGTTCGACAAGGCGCGCAGCGTCGCCAACGCGGTGATGGCCGATATCGGGCCGCGCGAATGGCTCATGTTGGCGCCGCTGGCGGTGCTGGTCATCGTGCTCGGCTTCGTGCCTGGCGGCCTGACCCATATCTTTGACGGCGCGGTGCAGGACCTTGTCCATGCGCATGTCGCCGCCCTGTCGTCCGGCGCGCATGCCCGGCTGGCCATGATCAAGCAGTGAGCGAGGCAATGTCGACGTTCTATACCGTGCTGCCCATCCTGTTCCTCGCCATCGCGGGGATGATCATGCTGATGTCCGGCGTCTTCACCGACCGCGACCACAGTTTCGCGATCACCGCAGCATCGATCGTGGTGCTCGCGATTGCCGCCCGGCTGCTGGTCGCGGCGCCTGGCGGGACGATCTTTCACGGTCTCTACCAGACCAATGATTTCACCCGCTTCGCCGACGTGCTGGTGGCGCTGGGGGCGATCGGCGCACTCGCGCTCTCGGTCACGTTCAACCGCAATATCGGCATCACCCGCTTCGAGTTTCCGGTGCTCGTCCTCTTCGCGGTGACGGGCATGGTGGTTCTGGTCTCGGCGAGCGACCTGATCACGCTTTACATCGGCTTCGAGATCCAGTCGCTTGCGCTCTACGTGCTGGCGGCCTTCGCGCGGCACAATCTGCGCTCCTCGGAAGCGGGGCTGAAATATTTCGTGCTGGGCGCGCTGTCGTCTGGGCTGCTGCTCTACGGAATCTCGCTGGTCTACGGCTTCGCCGGAACCACGAATTTCGCCGGGATCGCCCATGCGCTCGCCGGCCATCCGACCGCGGCGGTGGGCTCGACGATCGGCCTCGTCTTCGTTCTCGTCGGCCTCGCCTTCAAGATTTCCGCTGCACCGTTCCATATGTGGACGCCCGACGTCTATGAGGGTGCGCCGACCTCGGTGACGGCCTTCTTCGCCACCGCGCCGAAAATTGCCGTCTTTGCGCTGCTGCTGCGGGTGATGCTGGGGCCGTTCGGGCCCGTGCTCGGGCAGTGGCGCGACCTCGTGCAGATCATCGCCGCGGCTTCGATGGTGATCGGCGCCATCGGCGCGATCCGGCAGACCAGCATCAAGCGCCTGATGGGCTATTCCTCGATCGGCCACATGGGTTACGCGCTGATGGGCCTTGCCGCCGGCACCGCCGCCGGGGTCAGTGGCGCGTTGATCTATCTCGCCATCTATCTCGTGATGTCGCTCGGCACTTTCGGGTGCATCATCGCGATGAGCCGTGGCCGCCAGCCGGTCGAGCGCATCGCCGATCTCGCCGGCATGGCCTCGGACGATCCGCGTTTTGCCTTCGTGCTCGCGGTCATGATGTGGTCGATGGCCGGCATTCCGCCGCTCGCGGGCTTTTTCGGCAAATTCTATGTCTTTGCCGCCGCGATCAATGCGGGGCTCGGCCCGCTCGCCGTGCTCGGCATCATCACCAGCGTGATCGCGGCCTTCTATTATCTGCGCGTCATCAAGGTGATGTATTTCGACGCCGGCGAACCGGGGCTCGACCGGCGCAGCGCCGGCGTCAGCCTGGTGATGGGGGCGGCCGCAGCATTCACGGTGCTGTTCGTCTTCCATCCGTCGACGCTGACGACCCTGTCGACCATGGCGGCCCACGCGCTGATGACGAGCCAGGGATTTTGACAGCCGACCGCGCGCCCTGGCGGATCGAACACTACGACACGCTGGGCTCGACCTCGGATTTCTGCGCAAGACGCGCGGCTGAGGGAGAGCCCGAGCGGCTGATGGTCGTCGCGGCGCGGCAGACCGCGGGGCGAGGGCGCGCGGGACGGGCCTGGGAGTCGCCGGCAGGCAATTTCTGCGGCTCCGCCCTGCTGCGCCCGCGCGTTCCGGCGGGGCAGGGAGGATGGTTCGCGCTGCTCGCCGGCCTCGCGCTGATCGAGGTGCTCGATCCCGCGCTGCCGGCACCCGGCGCAGTCATGCTCAAATGGCCGAACGACCTGATGGCGGGCGCCGCCAAGCTCGCCGGCATCCTGCTGGATGCGACAATCGAAAACGGGATGATTACCGCGATGATCGTCGGCGTCGGCGTCAATCTGGCCGAGGCGCCGCCGGTGCCGGGTCGGGTAACGACGAGCCTTGCCGCGCTGGGTGGCGCGATGACGCCGGAGGCGCTGGCGCCGGCATTCTGCGCGCGGCTCGACCACTGGCTCGACGTTCTGGCGTCGGGCGCCGCGCCGCTGCGCGCCGCCTGGATGTGTCGGGCGCACCCCGAAGGCACGGCGATCACCGTCGATGGCGGGCGGCGTTCGGGCATCTATGCCGGGCTCGACGATGACGGCGCGCTGCTCCTCCGTGAAGGCGACCGGGTCACCGCATTGCGCGGCGGTGACGTCGCCCTGATCTGATCGCGCAGCAGGGCCTTGGGCATGAAACTGGTCATCGACGCGGGCAACACCAACATCGTCTTCGCGGTGCATGACGGGGCGCGCTGGCGCGGCACCTGGCGCATCGCGACCGACGCGCAGCGCACGTCCGACGAATATGGCGTCTGGCTCACCGTCCTGCTTGACCGGGCCGGAATTGCCGCCGGGGGGATCGATGGCGCGGTGATCGGCACCGTGGTGCCGGCCGCGCTCTACCATCTGCGCCGGCTCTGCCGCGACTGGTTCAGCCTGGAGCCGCTGATCGCGCGTGCCGAACTCGACTGGGGCTTTGCGATCGAGATGGACAATCCGGCCGAAATCGGTGCGGATCGCCTTCTCAACGCGTTGGCTGCCCATCATGGCTACGGTGGCCCGCTCATCGTGATCGATTTCGGCACCGCGACGACGTTCGACGTGGTGAACGGCGACGGCGCCTATGTCGGCGGCGTGATCGCGCCGGGGATCAATCTCTCGGTCGAGGCGCTGCACCAGGCCGCGGCTCGCCTGCCGCGAATCGGCATCGGCCGGCCGCAGCTTGTGATCGGCAAGTCGACTATTCCCGCCATGCGCTCGGGCATCTATTGGGGATATGTGGGGCTGGTCGAGGGACTCATCGCGCGGATCGAGGCGGATTTCGGGGCGCCGATGAAAACGATCGCAACCGGGGGGCTTGCGCCGCTGATCGCCGAGGGCACGTCCCGGATCGAACACACCGACCCCGACCTCACGCTCGAAGGGCTGCGCCTGCTGGCCCTGCGCAACCCGGCCCCCGTGCTGCGCCCGCGCGAGGCCGAACACGAATGAACGAGAACGAAGCGACTGAAAACAAGGTGACTTCATGAACGAGATCAGCAAGGGGCTGAGTTTCACCCCGCTCGGCGGCACCGGCGAGATCGGCATGAACCTGAACGTCTACGGGCTGGATGGTGATCTGCTGGTGGTCGATTGCGGCATGGGCTTCGCCGGACCAGAGGCGCCCGAAGCGGAGTTGCTGGTGCCCGACCCGGCGTTTCTGGCTGCCAACCGGGACCGCATCGCCGGCCTGGTTATCACCCATGCGCACGAAGACCATATCGGCGGCATTGCGCGGATCTGGGACGCGCTGCGCTGCCCGGTCTACGCAACGCCCTTCGCCGCGGCGCTGATCCGCTACCGGCTCGGCGAGGCCGGGCTGCTGCGCAGCGTGCGCATCACCGAAATCCAGCCTGGCGCGGCCTTCGAGGTTGGCCCCTTTGCGCTGCGCTATATCCGCATGTCGCACTCAACGCCGGAGTCGCAGGCACTCGTCCTCACCACGAAATACGGCACCGTGCTGCATACGGGTGACTGGAAACTCGATCCGGAGCCGCTGATCGGCCCGCCGACCGACGAGGCGGCGCTCGAGGCGCTGGGCGATGCGGGCGTGCTGGCGATGATCTGCGATTCGACCAATGCGCTGGTCGAGGGGCATTCCGGCTCGGAAGCGACCGTGCGACGCAGCCTGACGAGCCTGATCGCGGGGCTGCGCGGTCGCATCGTCGTCACCTGTTTCGCGAGCAACATCGCCCGGATCGATACGGTGGTGAAGGCCGCCGCCGCCGCCGGCCGGCATGTCGCGCTGGTGGGACGCAGCCTCGGCAAATATGTCGAGGCGGCGCAGGAAGCGGGCTATCTCGCCGACCTGCCGGATTTCGTTCCCGAGGACGAGGTCGGCGCCATTCCGGATGACAGCCTGCTGATCCTCGCCACCGGCAGCCAGGGCGAGAAGCGCTCGGCGCTGGCGCGGATCGCCGCCGATACGCATCGCAACGTCGCGCTGGGCGAGGGCGATACCGTGATCTTCTCCGCCCGCGTGATCCCCGGCAACGAACGGGCGATCGGCGCGGTGCAGGACGAGTTGGTCCGCGCCGGCGTGAACGTGATGACCGACGACGATCACATGGTGCATGTCTCCGGCCATCCGGCCCGCGACGAACTGCGCCGGCTCTACCGTCTGGTCCGTCCGAAATATCTGGTGCCGACCCATGGCGAATGGCGCCACATGGCGGCGCAGGCCGATCTGGCCGAGGCGGCCGGCATCAGCACGCTCCTTCTGGAGGATGGCGATGTGCTGCGCCTCGCGCCCGAACCGCCGCAGGTGGTCGACAGCGTTCCGGTCGGCCGGCTCGCGGTGGACGGAGACCGGCTGGTTCCGATGCAGGGCGGCGTAATGGCCGCGCGACGGCGGATGATGCTCAACGGCGTCGTGGTCGCCAGCATCGCGGTCGACCGCGCCGGCAAGGTGAAGGGCGGGGCGCAGATCGCCGCGCCAGGCCTGTTCGAAGCCGATGATCATGCGCTCGGCGCGCTGGCCGAAGACTTTGTCGCAACCTTCGAGGACCTGCCGGCCAACCTGCGGACCGACCGGAATGCGGTGAAGGAGGCAGCGCAAACGGCCCTGCGCCGCGCGCTCGGGCGGCGTTTCGGCAAACGGCCGATGGTCGAGGTGCATGTCCTGCACATATGATGATTATTTTATAGTCAAATGTTCTTTTTCATTTCGATACAGATGAAAATTTTAGCAATATATGTCCAAATCCGTCATTTTCTTGTGCATAGGCGCGTGAATTCGCTTTACGCCCGGCATGCCGCAATGCAGTATCGTGTGCAGAGCGGAGATTGGTTCTTCGCTCTGCCGTGTGACTGGCGTTTCCTCCCTGAACTTGGCCCGCTGGCCCTGTGGCCGGCGGGTTTTTTTCCGTCCATGATCGGCCGCCGATGATGGGACGCCGCGAACTGACCGATCTGACCTCGTGCCGCGCGCTCTTCGCGCTCTGGGTCTTTGCCTATCACGTCAATCTGCAGGTGGAGTACGCGCACTGGCTCGGCCCGTTCGCGCCGGTCGTGGAACACGGTTATCTCGGCGTCGACGGTTTTTTCATTCTCTCCGGTCTGATTCTCACTCGGGTTGACGCCGACACGCCCTTCACCGTGCGCGGGGCCTTGCGGTTCTGGGGAAAGCGGCTGGCGCGGATCTATCCGGTGCATATCGCGGTAATCGCGCTGCTCGGCGGGCTGTTCCTTGCCGGTATCGCGGCCGGCATCCCCCCGCGCGAGCCGGCCCGCTTCGCGGGCTTCGCACTGCTCTGCCATCTCGCCCTCGTTCAGGGCTGGGGGACGCTTGATCACTGGGCGTGGAACTATCCCTCCTGGTCGATCAGCAGCGAATGGGCCGGTTATCTGCTGTTTCCGCTGCTGATCGCGTGCTACCGCGTCTTCTACAAGGGGGCGCTGGCGATCTCCCTGCCGCTCTGTTTCAGCATTCTCGCCACGGTCGCCGATATCCATGGCGGGCTGAACCTGACCTTCGGCAGCTCGTTGCTGCGCTTCTTTCCGGAATTCATCGCCGGAATGGCGACAACGGCGTTCATCCCCTTCATCGCCGACGAGGCGCCGAACCGCATCATCGCGCTTGCCGGCGCAGCGTTGGCAGTCGCCTTCGCCGCGACCGGGCACGACGCGATGACCGTGCTCGGCCTCTGGCTGATGCTTTATGGCCTCGCCATGCAGGGAGATGCCGAACGGCCGGCGAGCATCGGCGCCATCCGCCCGCTGCGCGCCATGGGCGTGATCTCCTATGCGTTCTACATGAGTTTTGCGCCGGCCGAACTCCTCACCACGCAGTTTTTCCGGCATCTGGGCATCGCGCGCGCGGCCGCGCCGGTGGCGGTCGCCTTCATGCTTGCGGCGCTCACGCTCGGCTTTGCCGTGCTGCTGCACGTGCTCATCGAGAAGCCCGCGCGGATCGCCCTCAACCGCCGCTTCGATCCGTCCCGCGCCGCGGCTCTGGCCGCGGGCAGCGTGGCGCTGTAATCAGGCGACCGACCCAACCGATCAGGACCCATCATGCGCCTTTCCCGCTCGCTCATTCCCACCCTCAAGGAAACGCCCGCCGAAGCGCAGATCGTCTCGCACCGGCTGATGCTGCGCGCCGGGCTGATCCGCCAGCAATCGGCCGGAATCTACGCCTGGCTGCCGGCGGGGCTGCGGGTGCTGCACAACATCGCCAATATCGTCCGCGAGGAACAGGCGCGCGCCGGCTCCCAGGAAATCCTGATGCCGACGATCCAGTCCGCCGAGCTATGGCGCGAAAGCGGGCGCTACGACGCTTATGGCCCGGAAATGCTGCGCATCCGCGACCGTCATGATCGCGAGATGCTCTACGGCCCGACCAACGAGGAAATGCTCACCGCGATCATGCGCGATTCGGTGCAGTCCTACCGCGACCTGCCGCAGATGCTCTACCAGATCCAGTGGAAATTCCGCGACGAGGTCCGCCCGCGCTTCGGCGTGCTGCGCGGCCGCGAATTCTACATGAAGGACGGCTACAGCTTCGATCTCGACTATGAAGGCGCGGTCGAAAGCTATCGGCGGATGATGCTGGCCTATATGCGCACCTTCAAGCGCATGGGCGTGCGCGCGGTGCCGATGCGCGCCGATACCGGCCCGATCGGCGGCAATCTCTCGCACGAATTCCACATTCTGGCGCCGACCGGCGAGAGCGGCGTGTTCTACGATTCGAGCTTCGAGACGATCGAGCTCGGCGACGATGCCTACGACTACGAGGCCCGCGCCGATCTCGACGCGTTTTTCGACCGCATGACCTCGCTTTACGCCGCGACCGACGAGAAGCACGACGAGGCCGCCTGGGCGAAGGTGCCCGAGGATCGCCGCCGCGAGGGCAGGGGGATCGAGGTCGGCCAGATCTTCTATTTCGGCACCAAATACAGCCAGGCGATGAATTTCACCGTGGTCGGGCCGGACGGTGCGCGCCTGCACCCCGAAATGGGCAGCTACGGCATCGGCGTCTCGCGGTTGACCGGCGCGATCATCGAGGCGAGCCATGACGAAGCGGGGATCATCTGGCCCGACGCGATCGCGCCGTTCCGTGCCTCGATCCTCAACCTCCGCCAGGGCGATCAGGTGACCGACGCGCTGTGCGAGCGGATCTACGACGCCCTCGGCCGCGATGCGCTCTATGACGACCGCGAGGCCCGCGCCGGCGAGAAATTCGCCGATGCCGACCTGATGGGCCATCCTTGGCAGGTCATCGTCGGCCCGCGCGGCGCGGCGAAGGGCCAGGTCGAGCTCAAGCACCGCCGCACCGGCGAGCGCGCCGAACTCGACATCGAGTCGGCACTCGCGAAAGTGCGCGTCTGATGTTCTCCGCCTTCGAGCGCCGGGTCGCCTTCCGTTACCTGCGCGCCCGCAAGGGTGAGCGGTTCGTCTCGATCATCGCCATCTTCTCGCTGGTCGGCATCGCCCTCGGGGTGGCGACGCTGATCATCGTGATGAGCGTGATGAACGGATTCCGCCAGGAATTGCTGGCGCAGATCCTCGGCCTCAACGGCGATATCGGTGTCTACGGCGCCGGCCACAACATCACCCAATACGACGCCGCGGCCGGGCGGCTCGAAAAGATCCCGGGCGTGATCAGCGCCATCCCGATCGTGCAGGGCGAGGTGCTGATGACCGGGCCGCATGGCGGCGCGATCGGCGGGGTGGCGCGGGGCATCCAGCCGGACGGGCTGGCGAAGCTGCGGACCGTTTCGCGGCATATCGTCGCCGGCTCACTGAAGGATTTCACCGGCCGCAACATCGCGGTCGGCGCCGGCGTGGCCAGCCAGCTCGGCATTTCGCTCGGCGGCACCATCACCCTCGTGCTGCCGCAGGGCGATGCCACCATCATCGGCACCATTCCGCGCATCCAGAGCTTTCATGTCAGCGCGATCTTCCGCACCGGCATGGCGCAATACGATTCGAGCTTCGTGTTCCTGCCGCTCACCTCGGCGCAGACGCTGTTCCGCGCAAAGGATGCCGCGACGCAGATCCAGCTTTTCGTGAAAAACCCCGACAATACCGGCCCGATCAAGGCGGCCATCCCGAAGGTGATGGGCAGCGCGCCGGTCAACGTGGTGGACTGGCAGGACAGCAACAACGCCTTCTTCGCGGCGGTCAATGTCGAGCGGAACGTGATGTTCCTGATCCTCACGCTGATCATCGTCGTTGCCGTGTTCAACGTGGTGTCCTCGATGATCATGATGGTGAAGGACAAGACCGCCGATATCGCCATCCTGCGCACGATGGGGGCGACTTCGGGCTCGATCATGCGGATCTTCTTCATGGTCGGCGCCTCGGTCGGCGTGATCGGCACGATCGCGGGTTTCGGCCTCGGCGTCGTCTTCTGCGCGCATATCGAGCAGATCAGGCAGTTCGTGCAGGGGCTGACCGGCACGCAGCTCTTCAACCCCACGGTCTATTACCTTGAATCCCTGCCGGCGAAGCTGGTCTGGAGCCAGGTGATCGAGGTCGTGGTGATCGCCATCGGCCTGTCCTTCGTCGCCACGCTCTATCCAAGCTGGCGGGCGGCGCGAACCGATCCGGTGGAGGCGCTGCGCCATGAGTGAGGTTCTGAAACTCGAAGGTGTTGTCCGCACCTTTCACAGCGAGGGCGAGGATCTGCACATCCTGCGCGGCGCCGATCTCTCGCTGCGCAGCGGCGAGATCGTCGCGCTGGTCGCCCCCTCCGGTTCCGGCAAATCCACCCTGCTCCATCTCGCCGGGCTTCTCGAAAAGCCGGATGGCGGCACCATCCGCATCGGCGGGATCGATACCGCGCGCCTTTCAGATTCCGAAAAGACCACGCTGCGCCTTAATGAAATCGGCTTCGTCTACCAGGCGCATCATCTGCTGGCCGAATTCACGGCGCTGGAAAACGCAGCCCTGCCGCAGCTCATCGCCGGAAGCACCCGCAAGGATGCCGAGGCCCGCGCCGCCCATCTGCTCGATGCGTTCGGCCTCGCCGCGCGCGCGCATCATCTGCCCGGCAAGCTCTCGGGCGGCGAGCGTCAGCGCGTTGCCATCGCGCGCGCCATGGCGAACGCGCCGAAGCTCCTGCTCGCCGACGAACCGACCGGCAATCTCGACGTCGCCACCGCCGATCTCGTGTTTGCCGAATTGCTGCGGGTGGTGCGGCACGAAAACATCGCGGCGCTGATCGCCACCCACAACCCCGATCTTGCCGCGCGCATGGATCGCGTGGTCATGCTGCGCGATGGCCATCTCGTGGATGGCTGAACAACAAGGGGAGACTCCGTCGATGGCAGAACTCGACAGTAGCGCCGCCACAGCGCTTGAACTCATCCGTGCCGCGGGCCGCCCGCCGGCCGACCAGCTGAGCCCGGCCGAAGCGCGGATCGGCTATCTGCAGGCGCGCGGCGCCCTTTCGCCGCAGCCGCCAGCGATCACGCATGTGCGCGATCTTGACGCCCAGGGCCGCAACGGCGCCATTCCGCTTCGCCTTTATCGCGATGGGGATGATGAAGCGGCGCGCGGCTGTCTCGTCTATTTCCATGGTGGTGGCTGGGTGATCGGTGATCGCGACACGCATGATGTCGTCTGCCGGCAGATCGCGCAGCGCAGCCGCGCGGTGGTGATTTCCGTCGATTACCGGCTCGGCCCCGAGCACAAATTCCCCGCCGCCGTCGAGGATGCGATCGACGCCACCGCCTGGGTCGCCAAGCACGCCAATGAACTCGGCATCGATGCGAAGCGCCTCGCCGTCGGCGGCGACAGCGCGGGCGGCAACCTCGCCGCCGTCGTCGCGATCGACGCGCGCGACAATGCCGGCCCCGCCATCGCGATGCAGGCGCTGGTCTATCCCTCGACCGACATGCTCGGCTCGACCGAAAGTCACGAGGCCTTCGCCGAGAACTACATGCTGACGAAGTCGACGATGACCTATTTCCGCGCCCACTACCTGCGCTCGGCGGATGACAAGGCGGACTGGCGCGCCTCGCCGATGCGCGCTGCGCGGCACGACGGGCTGCCGCCGGCCCTGGTCATCACCGCCGGCTTCGATCCGCTGCGCGACGAGGGCGAGGCCTATGCGCGGCGGCTCGCGGAACGCGGCGTTGCGGTCACGCTGCGGCGCTTTCCAGGGCAGATCCATGGCTTCCTGACGATGGGCCGGGTGATTCCCGAAGCCGGCGAGGCGGTTGACGAAATCGTCGCGACGATGGCGGCCCGTGGCGTCTGACGGAACCGAGAGGCCGCGCGGACGCTGGCGCGGCCTCGTCTTCCGCGGCTACGACATCGCGGTGGACGCGGTGATCCTCGGCGTCATCCCGCTGATGCTCGTCGCCCTCGCCTTCGCCTTTCTCGAGGCGGTTGCCAGCACGATCCATCTCTTTCCGGATTTCCGGCCACAGACGATGGACACCTTCACCCTGCGGGTGCTGGTGGAGCAGATTCTCGACGTCGTCATCCTCATCGAGTTGTTCAACACCTTCATGGATTATGCCCGCACGAGGCGCATCCGGCTGTCGACGCTGCTCGACGTGACGATCGTCTTTTCCCTCCGTGAGGTGCTGATCAAGCTCTACGGCCAGAAATTCTCGGCGGAAGACATCATCACGCTGGTCGTCGTCATCATCGTGCTGGTCATCGCGCGCAGCATCACGATGAGGTTTTCCCCTCATCCGCCGTCTCGCGCCTGAGTTCGAGGTCGAGCCATTCGGCCTCGAGCGCGGCGAGCCGCTCCTGGAGTCCGCCTACCGTTTCACTGGCCTTGCGGAACCCATCGGCGTCGCGGGTGAAGAAATCGGGGTCGGCGAGGCGGGCCTCGTGCCGGGCGATGCCGGCCTGAAGCGTTTCCATCTCGCTTTCGAGTTCCTTGAGCCGGTGACGGTCGCGGAA
>NZ_AFPR01000112.1:0-1369 GCF_000219295.1 Acidiphilium sp. PM | reverse complement strand
CGGGTCGCCGCCGAGGGGCCGCGCGAAATCATCCGCGACGGGGTGGACGGTGCGCTGGTGCCGCTCGGCGACACGCAATCTCTCTCCGCGGCGATCGCGGCCCTGCTCGCCGATCCGGCCCGCCGCGCCGATCTTGCCGCCGCCGGCCGGGCGCGGTTCGAGGCGGAGTTCGCCGCCCCGGTCGTGATGGCAACCTGGCGCGACTACCTCGCCGGGGTGCGGCGCTGATGTGCGGCATCGCCGGACTCGCGCTGAAGCCGGGGGCGCGGATCGCGCCGGAAACCCTCGCGGCGCTCGCCCGCGCGCTGGCCCATCGCGGGCCGGATGGTGCGGGCACCCATGTCAGCGAGCGCGCGGCGCTGGTGCATACCCGCCTCGCCATTGTCGATCTCGCGACCGGCGACCAGCCGCTGTTCGGTGCCGGTGCCGCGCTGATCGGCAATGGCGAGATCTACAACAACCGCGAATTGCGCGCCGCCCTGCCGCTTGTGCCCTTCCGCACCGGCAGCGATTGCGAGCCGCCGCTGCATCTTGCCCGCGCCGAGGCGGATTTCGTGCCTCTGCTGCGCGGGATGTATGCGCTCGCGATCGATGATTCCGAGCGCGGCGTGGTGACGCTGGCGCGCGATCCGTTCGGAATCAAGCCGCTCTACCGCTGCGCCGCCGACCAGGGCACCGCCTTCGCCTCCGAGCCGCAGGCGCTGCTCGCCGCCGGGCTCGCGAGGCGGCGGATCGACACGGCGCGCCTCGTCGAGCTGCTGCAACTGCAATTCACCGCCGGCACCGCAACCGTCTTCACCGGGATCGAGCGGGTGCCGCCCGGCGCGCTGCTCACCCTGCGCGATGGCGCCGAGGCGGCACTGCTCGACCATCCGCCGATCGAGCCGGGCGAGGCGCCGCGCGATGAGGATGCGGCCCTCGTCGCGCTCGATGCCGTGCTGGCGCAATCGGTCGAGCTCCACCAGCGCAGCGACGTGCCGTATGGCATGTTCCTCTCGGGCGGGATCGACAGCGCCGCGATCCTCGCCCTGATGGCGCGGCTGAACGAGACGCCGGTGCTCGCCTTCACCGCCGGGTTCGACCGCGCCACGGTGGCCGACGAGCGCGACGATGCCGAGGCGACCGCCCGCGCCGTCGGCGCCCGGCACGAGCGGATCGAGATCACCGAGACGATGACCTGGCGGCACCTGCCCGCCATCGTCGCCGCGATGGACGACCCGGCCGCCGATTATGCGATCATCCCCACATGGTTCCTCGCCCGCCACGCGCGCGGGAGCGTCAAGGTCGTGCTGTCCGGCGAGGGCGGGGACGAGATGTTCGCCGGCTACGGCCGCTATCGCGCGGCGGCGCGGCCCTGGCCCTTCGCCCG
>NZ_AFPR01000113.1:0-10167 GCF_000219295.1 Acidiphilium sp. PM | reverse complement strand
GGGGCAGGGACTCGCCGCGCCGGGAGCCACGAATTCGGCCAGCACCATCGGCACGGGCGACTTCGTCGCGATCTGGCAGAATGGCGCCAATGCCTGGGTGTCCTATGAAAAGCTGGTGGGCGGGCAGACGATCGACCAGCTGCCGGCGGCGGGACCGGCGGCGGATTCCGACCTGATGCTGGTCGCGCAGGGCGGCAACGCGCTGGCCAGCCAGAGCTTCGCGGCGATCTGGACCTATGTGGCGCAGAAGATTCCCACCATGCGGCGGCAGGTCGTCGAGCTGAACGGCAACACGGTGCTCGACGCGACGACGCACAACCAGCGGATTCTGGTGGTCAGCCAGCCGATTACCCTGACCGCCAATTTCACCAATATGGGCAGCGGCTTCACCTGCCGGGTGATCAACCTCGCCTCGGGGCCGGTGAAGATGGGCACCGGCATCACCTCGGGCACCGGGGTCGGCGCGTTGCCGCCGGGCACCGCGGCGGAACTGACGGCGCTGACCTATTCCGGCGGGTCGCTGGTGTGGTGGGATGGTATCGCGATGCCGACGCCGACGATCACGGTGAACGCCCCGGGTACTCCGCTCGCGAATGCCGCGTTCACGGTGAGCGGTGACCTGTTCGACGAGACGCCCACGGCGCTCGATTATTCGACCGACGCGACGACCTGGACGGCGGCGGCTGCGCCGACGATCGGCGCGGGATCCTACTCGTTCCAGATGCCGGGACTGCCGGCAGGCACCTACACGATCGCGGTGCGCGACCATAATGCGACCGGCGTGGTCGGCCGAAGCGCGCCGTTCAGCGTGGTCGCCGCGGCGGTTTCGCTCGGGATCGTGCCGGCCAGCGCCACGGCTGGCGGCAATATCGCGGTGAGCGGCGCCGTGGCCCCGGCGGGGGCGGCGGTGCAGGTGGGGCTTTCGGCGAGCGCGACCACGCCCCCGGCAAGCTTCGTTGCCGCGACGGTGAGTGGCGGCACCTGGTCGGCCACGCTGCCGGCGGGCAGTGCGGCGGGAACCGCCTATCTCTGGGCCGAACAGACGGCGGATACGGCGGTGACGGCGGTTTCGGGCGCGATCGCGGTGACGGCCGCGACGCCCTCGGTGACCTATACGGTCAACCAGCCGGCGACCACCTCGGTCGCTGCCGGGTCGGGCACGCTGGCGCTGAACGGCGGCATCAGCCCGGCGCAGGCGATCGCGACTCAGGTGGCGTTCTCGACCTCGGGCACCACGCCGCCATCCAGCGGCTGGCAGGCGGCCTCGATCATCGACAACAATGGGCTCTGGGCGGTCTACGCCACAATTCCGGCAACGGCGGGGGCCTATTACGTGTGGGTCGAGACCGCGACGGGGCAGGCGGCGGTGGTGTCCGGCTTCACGATCACGGTGACCTGAGCATGAACCTGATTTCGGTACGCCCGGCCGCGCCGCTGCGGAACGGAACGGGGCGGCTGTTCGCGCGCGCCCAGACGGCGGATTCGGTGCCGGCGGGGAGCGCCTTCGCCGGCCCGACGCCGGCCTCGGTCAGCGGGCTGGCCGGCTGGTGGGATGCCGGCGCGCTTGGCGCCGTGCTGGATGCCAATGGCAATCCGCTCGTCGCGTGGAATGCGCCGGCGGCGGCGCTGGCCGACAAGTCCGGCAACGGGGCGACGCTCCTGCCGTTTCACATTGCGGCGGATACCGCGCCGGCGACGATGATGGCGGTGCCGCGGGTCAACGGGTTTCTCGGCGCGGCAGGCAGTCCGGACCCGGCCATCGCGCAGTACGGGCCGACGCTCGATCCGGACTGGGGATTGTCGCTCGCGCGGTTCGACCTCGGCAGCGGGGCGGCGTGGACGCTCTATCTCGTCTGGACCCGGCCGAACTGGCGGCAGGGCACGATCGAGGTCGACAATGCGCCGATCCCGCTGATCCATGCGATGGCGACGGGAACCACCATCATCGAGGCCGGCGGGCCGGGTGGCGGCGGGCTGACGCTGTTTCCCGGCACGGCGGCGAGCCGCGGCATCACCGCGACGATCGAACGGCGGCACACCCATGCGCTGATCCTGCGCAACACGCCGGGGACGGGCGTGGATGTGTGGCTGGACGGCGCGCAGGTGGCGAGCGGCGTCGCAAATCCGTTGCCGGCGTCGGCGGCGGGCAATGTGCTGCTGTTCCACGACAATACGGTGCAGGGCTCGGCGCAGTGCTGGTTTCACGAGGCGGCGTGCTGGACCCGGGCGCTGGATGCCGTGGAGGTCACGACCCTGGTGGCCGCACAGGGGCGGTGGGTGCTGGGGGCGCGGCGGGGCGTCAACCTTCTGGTGATGGGCCAGTCGAACGCCGAGTGGTTCGTGCAGGCGGGCGGGGCGCTGGCGCTGGCGCAGGGCGTGGCGTGGTATCTGGGCGCGGCCGCCTGGGCGGCGACGTCGCTGCCGGCGGGGAATGTCGTCAGCCCGGCGCGGTATTCCATGATTGCGGGGCATCCGGTGTCCAACTCCTCGCCGCCGCTGTTCCCGCCCGGGGCGGCGAACGGCACGTTCCTGACCAATCCTGGGGACGGGTCTTCGCCCGCGACCTGGGCGCTGGGGCCCGACGGGCAGGCGCTTTCGGCCTATCTGACCGGCTCGCAGGCATTGGTCCCGGCGGTGGACGAGGCCGATATCGCCTTCCTGCTCTGGCCGTGGAGCGAGCAGGACAGCACGATGCCCTATGCGAACAAGACGCTTTACAAGGAGAGTGTCAGCCGGCTTGCGGCGCTGACGCGGCAGATGCTGGGGCGAAGCGCCGCCTCGCTGCCGCTGCTGCTCTGGAGCGCCATCCCCTACGAGACCGATCAGGGTGTGCAGATGGTGCGCGAGAGCGTGCTCGACCTGTCGCTCGACCCGGCCGGGAACGCCGTGATCTTCGTGGCGCAGACGGCGGATTCCAATCCGCTGAACGCGACCTGGGACCCGGCAACCGGCCTGTTTTCCGGTGGCGATCCGCAGCATCGGGACCAGCCGGACCTGCTGCGTTATGGCCGGATCGGCGCCCATGCGGCGGCCCGGGCGGCGCTGGCGATGGGGCTTTCGGACTCCATTCCGGCGGCGGCCGTGCCGGCAAGCGGCCTGCCGGTCGCGGGCGGGCCGTCGATCACGCATGCGTATCAGGCGGCGCCAGACCAGGTGGTCGTGACCATCCGGCACGACGCCGGCACCGATCTGCGGGTGAACCTGCAGGCGGCAAACGGGGCGGGGTTCGCGGTGATGGACGGTGGCACGGTGGCGAACCCGGGGCCGATGATTCCGGCCACCGCCGCCTCGCGCGTCGATGCGACGCATGTGGCGGTGACGCTGCAGCGCGCGCCGGTAAGCCCGGCGGCGTCGTGCCTGCTCTACTATCCCTATGGCAGCACACAGATCGGCCGGCGCGATGCGGTGACGGACAATCTCTCGAGCCTCGCGCCGCCGGCCGGATGGTCGATGGCGGCGGATCTGGGAGCGGCTTTTGCAATCGACATGCCGCTGCAGGCGACCGCCTACGGCGTCCCGCTTTCGACGACGCCGGGGTAAGCGCCATGGGAGAGGATACGGTCACGTTCCTGCGGGACGCTTTGGGCGACCTGCGCTCGGAGGTTGGCCTGTTGCAGGCGGAGATCGCCTCGGCGCGACGCGATATTGCCGCGATCGAGGCAAGGCACCTCGCGCTGGAGGCCTGGCGCAACCGCTTCGAGTTGCAGGTGGCGGGCACGCAGGAGCGGTTCATCGACAAGTCCGACGAACTCGTCGACGCGTTCGCGCGGTTCCGCTCGGAGCTGGCGCAGTTCCGTGGCGAACAGTCGGGCAGTCATCGGGTGATCATGGTGGTGATCGGCGTGATTTCGGCGGTGATCGGCAGCGTTGCCGATCACTGGCTGCGTTTCGTCGGATGACAATGGAGGGGATCTGATGCGTCGCTTTCTCCACGAGATAGTCTCGGATGCCGCCGGGCGGTCGGACGGGATGGCCCTGCTCTCGGTGCTGGGCGTGCTCAGCTACATCTGCCTCGGCGTCTTCGCCGTGGTGGTGCGTGGCCAGCTCTTTGCGCCCGAGGCCTATGGGATGGGGCTTGGCTCCGCGATCGCCGCGGGGGCGTTTGGCATGGGTCTGAAGGCCCGGTTCGGGGGCAATGCGCGATGCCAGCCGTGATCCTTCCGCTGCTGAGCCGGTTCGCGCCATGGATCCTGGGTGTGGTGCTGCTCGCCGGCCTGCTGCTCTATGGCTGGCACCTCGAGGCTGCGCTGCGGGCGGCGCGGGCCGAGGTGCGGGGCGGGCAGGGGACGATCGCGCGGCTGATGGCGACGAATTCCGAGAACCGCGCCGAACTCGCGCGGCTGACCGCCGATGAGACGGCCTGGCAAACGGCGCTGACCACCGCTGCGGCGGCGGATGCGCACGGCGTTGCGCTCTCGCAGCGGATTCTGACGGCGGTGGCGGCAGCGCCGCCGACACAGGATGGCGCGGTGGCTCCGGTGCTGGCCGGCGCACTCTCGCAGCTTGCGGCGGCGCAGGGCGGGAGGGCGAAACCATGACCGCGCGGGGTCTCATGCTGGCGGTGGTGCTGCTTGCGGGATGCGCGGCGCCGCCCCCGCAGGTCGTCACCCGGATCCGGGTCGTCGAGCCGCGGATTCCGCCGTCGCTGCTTGCATGCCCGCCGGCCCCGGCCGTGCCGCTTGTGCAACGGCAATCGCAGGTGGCGAACTATGTCGCGGAATTATGGGAGGCGGGCGAGATCTGCCGGAACCATCTGGCGGCGGTGGCCGGCGCGTTGCGACCACATCCCGTGCCGCCGGTTGTCACCCATCAATCGTTGGTCAGGAAGGTCTTGCGATAGCGGATCTGGTCGCGTTGCTGCTGGGTGAGCGGGCCGCGCAGCGCCGAGCCGCGACCCGACAGGGACGGATTGGTCATGAAATATTCATGCGCCGAAACGGGCGGATCGCCCGGCAGGACCCTCGTCCAGACGCCATCGGGTCCGAGCGTCCAGGAATCGACATCGTCGCGCAGGTCGACGGCCATGATCTGGTCGAGCACCTGGGCGTGGACGGTGGGGTTGTGGATCGGCACGAAGGTTTCCACCCGCCAGTCCATATTGCGGGCCATCCAGTCCGCGCTGGAGATGAAGACCTTGTTCTCGCGGTCGGGCATCCGCGCGCCGTTGGCGAAGACGGCGATCCGCGCATGCTCGAGGAAGCGGCCGATGATCGACTTGACGCGGATGTTTTCGGAAAGGCCGGGCACGCCGGGGCGAAGGCAGCAGATGCCGCGCACCACGCAGGAAACCGGGACGCCGGCGGCCGAGGCGCGGTAGAGATGGTCGATCAGCCGCTCGTCGACCAGCGAATTCAGCTTGAGCCAGATGCCCGACGGGCGGCCGGCGCGCGCCGCCTCGATCTCGGCGTCGATCAGCGCGGCGATGGCGCGGCGGGTCGTGATCGGGCTGTAGACGAGCTGGTCCATCTGCTCGGGCCGAGCATAGCCGGTCATGTAGTTGAACAGGCGGGCGGCGTCGCGCGTCAGCTGCTGGTCGCAGGTGAAGAAGGACAGGTCGGTATAGATGCGCGCGGTGATCGGGTGGTAGTTGCCGGTGCCGAAATGCGCGTAGGCGCGCATGGCGCTGCCCTCGCGCCGGACCACGAGCGAGAGCTTGGCGTGCGTCTTCAGCCCGAGAAAGCCATAGACGACCTGCACGCCGGCAGCCTCGAGCGCGCGGGCGAGGCGGATATTGGCCTCCTCGTCGAATCGGGCGCGCAGCTCCACCATGGCGGTGACGCTCTTGCCCGATTCCGCGGCTTCGATCAGCGCGCCGACGATGGGAGAGTCGCGGCTGGTGCGGTAGAGCGTCTGCTTGATCGCGACCACGTTGGGGTCGGAGGCGGCCTGGCGGAGGAACTGGACCACCACGTCGAAGCTCTCGAACGGGTGGTGGACGATGATGTCCTTGTTGCGGATGGCGGCGAAACAGTCGCCGCCGAAGTCCCGGATGCGTTCGGGAAAACGCGGCGTATAGGCAGGGAAGAGCAGTTCCGGACGGTCGTCGACGATCATTTCCTTCAGATCGACGAGGCCGAGCATGCCGGGTTCGACAAAGAGCTGGTCCTCGGGCGCCTCGACCTCGTCGATGACGAGGGTGCGCAGGTCGTCCGGCAGGTCGGCGGCAAGGGTGAGTTCGATCGCGGCGCCCCGGCGGCGGCGCTTCAGCGCGGTTTCGTAGGACTGGACGAGATCTTCAGCCTCTTCCTCGAACTCCACATCGGTATCGCGGCAGACGCGGAACAGGCCGGAGCCGGCGAGGCGGAAGCCGTGGAACAGCCGGTCGAGGAAGAGGATCACCAGATCCTCGAGCTTGACGAACCGGATCGTCGCCGGTGACGGATCGGGCAGGCGGATGAAGCGCCGGATCTGCGCGGGCAGCGGGATGAGCGCCCGCATCACGCCGGAATCCTCCTGGCGGATCAGCTTGAGCGCGAGCACGAGGCCCATGTTCTGGACGAAGGGGAACGGGTGCGCGGGGTCGATCGCGAGCGGGGTGAGGACGGGGAAGACCCGCTCCATGAAATGCTGGTCGAGAAAGGCGCGGTCGGCCTCGTTCAGCTCGTGCGGCGCGATGATGGTGAGGCCGGCGCCGGCCAGTTCGGCGAGCACGGTGCCGAGCACGCGCTGCTGGGTCTCCATCAGGGCGCGGGCGCAGCGGTTGATTTCGCCGAGTTGCTGGGTGGGCGTCAGACCATCCGACGAACGGAGGGCGAGGCCGGCGCGCGCCTGGCCGATCAGCCCGGCAACGCGGACGGAATAGAATTCGTCGAGATTGGAGCCGCTGATCGAGATGAATCGCAGCCGTTCCAGCAGCGGATAGCGGGGATTTTCGGCGGCGGCGACGACGCGCGAATTGAATGCCAGCCAGGATAGCTCGCGGTTGATGAAGCGGTCGGAATCGCCGGCCGGCATCGGCTCGGAGGCTGTTCGGGGCAGGGTTTCCTGGTCCATGCCGGCAGTCTGCCACGAAAGGCCGGCCGACTAAAGCAGAGACATGATCGCGGCGGGCGGCGCCTCGGCGGGCGGAGGGGGTTCGAGGTCGTTTTCCTCCGGGTCGGCGAGCTCGTCGAGCAGCCGTTCGGCGAGGCGGCGCGACGGCGCGGTGCCAAGGGCGAGGGCGTAGCGGTCGAGCCGGGCGATGGCTTCGCGCAGCACCGCGGGGCGGCGCGGCAGCCTGGTCAGCAGGAACTGGTGCAGCGCCGGCGGCAGGCTCATCTGCCGCGCGGCGGCGAGGCGGTGCAGCAGGGCGTCGAGCAGTTCAGGTTCGGCCGGCTCGATCCGGATGGTCAGGCTGGCGCGCAATCGGCTGGCGAGATCCGGCGGTTCGACCGGCAGCCGCGCCGGCGGTGTGCGGCAGGTCATCAGCACCGGCACGGCGGCCTGGGTGGCGCGTTCAAGGGTTGCGAACAGGGCGAGTGGGGCTGCTGCGGCATCGATATCCTCGATGAGCAGCGGCGCCCCCCCGGGGCTTGCCGGTGTGCGCAGGCGGGCGGCGTCAAGCCGCGTCGCGCAGGTTCGGGCGGCCCAGATCCAGGCGAGGTGCGATTTGCCGCTGCCCGCCTCACCCCAGAGGACCAGGCGGCGATTCACCCAGTCGCCCGGTGCGGCGAGCGCCGCGCGGGCGGCGGCATTCGACGCCGCTTCGATGAAATCGGCCAGCGCGAAGCGTTCGGGCTCGTCGAACGGCAGGGCCATCTGCCGCGGCTCGTATCCGGCGCTACGCACTGTGCCGCGGCGGGTCGAGATAGAGCGGGCTCTGCAGGTAGTGGCGCAGCCAGAACCGCGCGAGCACGCCGAGCGTCGCGGTGACCGGCACGGCCAGCAGGACGCCGAGGAAGCCGAACGTCTCCGCCCCGGCGAACAGCGCGAAAATCACCCAGACGGAGGACAGGCCGAGCCTGTCGCCGAGAAAGCGCGGTGCGACCACATAGTCGTTCAGCAACTGGCCGATGACGAAGATGCCGCCGACGACCAGCACGTGGTCGAGGCCGCCGAACTGGCCGAGGGCGAGCACGATCGAGGAGACCGCGCCGACGATGGTGCCGACATAGGGAATGAAGGACAGCAGCCCGGCGGTGAGACCGACCACGAGGCCGAGGTTGAGACCCGCGAGCGTCAACGTGGCCGCGTAGAAGACGCCGAGAAACAGGCAGCATATCGCCTGGCCACGCAGCCAGGCATTCAGGATCCGGCTGATCTCGCGCGCGAGGTTGCGGATCACGCTTTCATATGAGCGAGGCAGCCATGAATCGAGCCGTCCCATGACCAGCGGCCAGTCGCGCAGGAAGTAGAACGCGACGATCGGCGTGATCACCAGAAGGGTGAGGATGTTGAACAGCGCAAAGCCGGTTCCCAGCACCTGGCGCGCCGCCGAGCCCGCGAAATTCACGATCGCTCCCGCCTCGTTGCTGACGAGGGACTGGAGCTTGTTCGAGACGAAGCCGGAGCCGAATCGTGCCTGGATGAGGCTGATCTGATGGGCGGTAAATTTCTGCAACCCGGCGATCATGCCCGGCAACTGCTGGGCGAGCAGGCTGATCTGTGCCGAAATCAGCGGATAGAGCAGCAGCGCGCAGAGGCCGACGCCGGCGATCATCGCGAGCAGCATGATGATTGCCCCGAGGGATCGGGGCAGGCCCAGCCGGTGCAGGGCGGAGACCGCAGGGTCGAGGAAATAGGCGATGCCGGCCGCCGCAACAAAGGGCAGCAGGATCGCCGAGAACAGGCGCAGGAACAGCACGAGCAGCAGCAGTCCTGCCGCGATCCAGCCGAAGCGCTGCCAGCGGAAGCCGGTTCCGGTCATGTCGCTCATGGGCGGGGTCGGCCGTCCGAGTTGCCTTGCAGGTCGCGCTGTGGTGATAACCGCGCCATCGCGATGGCCGGGGTTGGCCCGGGGGGCGGCCTGGTGCCGCTGTGCAGGGTGGCCGAAGCATCCATGAACCGAGACTAGCGCATCGGAGGCGGGCATGACCAGCAAGGACGACGGCAAGAGGCAAACCTATCGTGCCGCCGGCGTGGATATCGAGGCGGGCGACGCCCTGGTCGAGGCCATCAAGCCGCTGGCGAAGGCGACGACCCGGGCCGGCGTGGTCGGTGGCATCGGCGGTTTCGGCGCGCTGTTCGACCCCCGGGCGGCGGGGTTCACCGATCCCGTCCTGGTCGCGACGACCGACGGCGTGGGCACCAAGCTGCGGCTGGCGATCGATACCGGGATTCACGATACGGTCGGCATCGACCTTGTTGCCATGTGCGTCAACGATCTGGTCGTGCAGGGGGCGGAGCCGCTGTTCTTCCTCGATTATTTCGCGACCGGGCGGCTCGACCCCGCGATTGCGGCGCGGGTCATCGCCGGTATCGCCGAGGGGTGCCGGCAGGTCGGCTGCGCGCTGACCGGCGGCGAGACGGCGGAAATGCCGGGCATGTATGGCGCGGGGGATTACGACCTTGCCGGCTTCGCGGTCGGCGCCGCCGAGCGCGGTCGCCTGCTGCCCGAGGGTGTCGCGCCTGGCGACATCCTGCTCGGCCTGCCCAGCACTGGCGTGCATTCCAACGGGTTTTCCCTGGTCCGCCGGATCATCGAAACCGCCGGGCTTGGGCTTGACGCCCCGGCGCCCTTCGCGCCTGGGCAGACGCTCGGCGCCGCGCTGATGGCGCCGACGGCGCTTTACGTCCGCCCGGTGCTGGCGCTGGCGCGGGCGGGGCTGCTGCGCGCCGCCGCGCACATCACCGGCGGCGGCCTGCCCGGCAATCTGCCGCGGGTGCTGCCCGAGGGCACCTCGGCGGTGATCGACCAGCCTTGGCCGGTGCCGCCGGTCTTTTCGTGGTTGGCGCGGACCGGCGATGTTGCGGCGGCGGAGATGTTGCGCGTGTTCAACTGCGGGATCGGCATGGTGCTGGTGGTCCGTCCGGCGGACGAACCGGCCGCGCGGGCACTGCTGGCGGAAACCGGGATCGAGTCACACCGCCTTGGCCGTATCGCCAGCGCGTCCGGAACGCCGGAGGTGACGATCGAGCGGGCGGACGCACTCTTCGCATGAAGCGCCGCGTCGGCATCCTGATTTCGGGGCGCGGCTCGAACATGGAGGCTCTGGTTGCCGCGGCGGCGGCGGCGGACTTTCCGGCCGA
>NZ_AFPR01000114.1:0-2022 GCF_000219295.1 Acidiphilium sp. PM | reverse complement strand
GGCGGCGCGCGACCATGCAAGCATCGCCGGCGAGACCACCGCCCGCCGCCTCGCCGAACTCGCGCGGGCGGCCTGACGCCATTCGACCAGACAGGAGGACACGACATGAAACTCACCCCGCAGCAGATCGAGGATTTCCACCGCGAGGGCTGGCTGTTCCTGCCCGAGCTGTTCAGCCCCGAGGAGGTGGCGCTGCTCAAGCGGGAATCCGAGGCGATCTACCGCGAGCATCGCCCGGAAGTGTGGCGCGAGAAGACCGGCGCGCCGCGCACCGCCTTCGCCGCGCATACCTATAACGAGGCCTTCGGCACGCTCGGCGCGCATCCCCGCCTGATCGGGCCGGTCGAGCAGCTCTTCGGCGAGCAGGTCTACATGCACCAGTACAAGATCAACGCGAAGGCCGCCTTCACCGGCGAGGTGTGGCAGTGGCACCAGGATTACGGCACCTGGAAGCGCGATGACGGGATGCCCGAGCCGCGGGCGATGAACATCTCGGTGTTCCTCGACGAGGTGATGCCGATCAACGGCCCGCTGCTGCTGGTGCCGCGCAGCCACAATGCCGGCGACCTGGAGGCGAGCCACGATGTCGAGACCACCTCCTACCCGCTCTGGACGCTGGACGAGGCGACGGTGAGCCGGCTGGTCGCCGAGGGCGGGATCGTCGCCCCCACCGGCAAGCCTGGCGGCGTGCTGATGTTCCACGGCAATCTCGTGCATGGCTCGGCCGGGAACATCACGCCCTATCCGCGCCGCATCGTCTATCTCACGCTCAACGCGGTCTCCAATTACATCCGCACGCCGACGCGGCCGGAGTTCATCGCGCACCGGGATTTCGCGCCGATCGTGCCGGTGGCGGACGACGCGCTGGCGCGGCTGGCGGCGGCATCCCAGCCCCGCGCGGCGGCGGAATAGGGCGATGAACCTCTCCCACCTCCTCGCCGCCCGGGCCGACGCCGGGCGGCCGGTTCGCGTGCTGCTGATCGGCGCCGGGAAATTCGGCTCGATGTTCCTCTCGCAGGTGCCGCACACCAGGGGCATCGAGGTCGCCGCCATCGCCGATCTGCGGCCGGACGGCGCCCGCGCCGCCTGCCGCGCCGTCGGCTGGGACGAGGCGCTGATCGCCGCCACGCGCTTCACCGACGATGCCGGCGCCGAATTGCGGCGCGACGACATCGACGTGGTGATCGAGGCGACCGGCAACCCGCCCGCCGGCATCGCCCATGCCCGCGCCGCCTTCGCCGCCGGCAAGCCGGTGGTGATGGTCAATGTCGAGGCCGATGCGCTGGCCGGGCCGCTGCTCGCCGCCGAGGCGGACGCGGCGGGGGTGACCTATTCGCTCGCCTATGGCGACCAGCCCGCCCTCGTCGCCGAGATGGTGGACTGGGCGCGGGCCTGCGGATTTTCCGTGGTCGCCGCCGGCAAGGGGACGAAATATCTGCCGCTCTATCATGGCGTCACGCCGGATACGGTGTGGCAGCATTACGGGCTGACGGCGGAGCAGGCGCGCGAGGGCGGGATGAACCCGCAAATGTTCAACTCCTTCCTCGACGGCACCAAATCCGCGATCGAGATGGCGGCGATCGCCAATGCGACCGGCCTCGCCGTGCCCTCGTCCGGCCTGCATTTCCCGGCCTGCGGGGTGGACGACCTGCCGCATCTGCTCCGCCCGCGGGCGGCGGGCGGGGTGCTGGAGCGCGCCGGCATGGTCGAGGTGGTCTCCTCGCTGGAGCGCGACGGGCGGCCGGTGTTCCGCGACCTGCGCTGGGGCGTCTATGCCGTGTTCGAGGCGCCGAACGACTACGCCGCCGCCTGCTTCGCGCAATACGGGCTGAAGACCGACGCCTCCGGCCGCTACGCCGCGATGTACAAGCCCTATCACCTGATCGGCCTCGAACTGAACGTCTCGGTGCTCTCGGTCGCCCTGCGCGGCGAGCCGACCGGGCGGCCGCGCGGGTTTGCCGGCGATGTCGTCGCCCTCGCCAAGCGGGATCTGGCGGCCGGCGAGGTGCTCGATGGCGAGGG
>NZ_AFPR01000115.1:0-6098 GCF_000219295.1 Acidiphilium sp. PM | reverse complement strand
AAGCGCCGAGCAGCAGGCCGAGCACACGGCGGGTTTCGTCGGACAGCGCTGCAAGGCCGATGCCGGCGGCGAGCGCGGTGTCGGCGGCGAGGCGGCAGGCGCCAACACTGTTGCCGATGATCGCAAGACTGTCGCTGCGGGCCGGACGGGCGCGGGTGAGCGTTTCGGCGGCTGCAAGAAATTCGCCGAGGCTGGTGGTCAGCATCACGCCGGCACGGCGCAGCGCGGCCTCGAACCCGGCGAGCGCGATGCCGCTTGGATCGCCAAGCCGGGCGCCGGGAACGATGGCGACGATGGGACGCAGGCGCGCCGCCGCGCGGGCGGCCGAGAGGAACAGGCGCGGATCACGCAGGCCGGCGATTTCCATCAGGATCGGGCCGGTGCCGGGGTCGCGCGAGAGATGGTCGAGCACCCGGCCGAAGCCGATATCCGCATTGCCGCCGATGCCGACGACATGGGAGAAGCCGATGCCGTTGGGCGCCGCCCAGTCGATCACCGCGCGGGCTAGCGCGGGGGACTGGCCGAGCAGCGCGACCCGACCGGGCGGCGGCGGTATGTGGCTGCGCAAGGCGTTCAGCCGCGCCCCCGGTGCGGCGATGCCGAAGGAGCGCGGGCCGACGACCCGCACTCGGGCGGCCAGCGCTGCCTCCCGCAATCCGTCGACCGCGGCGTAGACCACCGCCGCCCCGCGGAGGCGGCCGGCGAGGCCGGCGATGACGCCGGGCACCGCCTCGGGCGGATCGGCGATCAGCGCAAGATCGACAGTTTGCGCGCCCTCCCCCGGTTCCCTGACGTCGCCCGGAAAGCCGGCGGCGTCCAGCGAGGCGCGCAGCGATCGGCCGACTGCCGTGTCGCCGCCCGAGAGCATGATGGTCTTCGGGGCAAACAGGGCCTCGGGGTCGAAGCGATTGACGATGGAATAGCCAAGCGGCTTCATCGCGGCTCCTCCTGATCTTCGGCGGCGCGCGGCAGACTAGATCGGTTTGGCGCCAACCGGAACCGCCCTGGGGTGACGATACCGCGTCATACGATCGGGCAGGCGCCCGGCCGGGCCCGGGCTACCTAGCGGGGCCGACAATCGTGGGTTCGGGCAGAGCGGCGCCGCTGCCGACATAGGCCGGATTCGCATTGCGCACGCAGCGCGAGATCATGTCCCGCCGAGCGTGGATCTCGGCAAGGCGGTCGAACCGGGAGCCCTGGTCGGGCGTGCCCTGGAACGGGGTGGCGAACTGGTCGGTGCGCGAGAGATAGGCATAGTCGTGCGCGCGCTCATAGGCATTGGCCTGCTGGGTGCAGGCCGCGATGTCGGCCTGCTCGGCGGGCGAGGCGGGCGGCGGCGCGCCGAAGGTGCAGGCGGCGAGCGGCAGGATCAGCAGGGCCAGGGTCAGGATGGGGCGCGGCATGGCGGGTTTTCCTCGGATTCGCGCGGGAGCAGCTGTGCGCGCAGGGCGTTCTCGTCGAGAGCGCCCGTATCGGTCAAGCCAGTGCGGGCCGCGGCACCGAGCAGCGCACCGTCGAGCTCTGCGGCTCCACGGTCGAACCGCACGAAACGGGCGGTCCAGCCGCCACCGGCGAGCAGGGCGACGAGGCCGAGCAGGCGGAGGCAGACGGAGACGCCATGCGCCGTCGAGAGATCGGCGATATGGTCGACCGAGGAGGCCCAGACCCTGGCATCGCGGTCGCGCAGCACGACATCGGGGCCGCCGGCGAAGCGGAAGCCGCGGCGCGGCCCCTCGGCGCCGGCGCGGGCGGCGCGGTGCGCGGCTTCCCAGGCCTGTTCAAGATCTCGCTTCTGCACGCGTGGCAGGCGTGCCGGCGGGATCGGCACGAGATGCAGTTCGGTGCCGTCGGCAGCGACGGCGCGGGGAATGGCGACGGCCATGCCCTTCAGATGGCGATCCGCACGCCGAGTTCCACGACGCGGTCGGACGGGATCTTGAAGAATTCGGTGGCCGATATCGCGTTGCGCAGCATGAACAGGAAGATCGCCCTGCGGATGAAGCCGAGCTTGGGCACGGTCGCGGCGACAATGGTCTCGCGGCCGAGGAAATAGCTGATCTGCATCGGGTTGAAGGGCAGCCCCTGCTCTCGCAGCAGGTCGAGCGCTCGGGGGATGTTGGGGCTTTCCATGAAACCGAAGGAAAGCAGCACGCGATAGACGCCCTCGGAGAGTTCCTCGACCTTGGCGCGCCGCGCATCGCCCACGAAGGGGACGCCGGGATTGCGCACGGTGACGAAGACCACAGTTTCGTGCAGTACCTTGTTGTGCTTGAGGTTATGCAGCAGCGAGGACGGCGTATATTCGGGGTTTCCGGTCATGAAGACGGCGACGCCGGGAACACGGACGATGCGCGATTGCGGCAGCCGGCCGAGGAACGAGGCGAGCGGCAGGCTATCCTGCTGCCAGCGCTGGTGAAGCAGGGCGCGGCCGCGGCGCCAGGTGGTCATGACGGTGATGAGGCTGAAGCCGATGGCAAGCGGTACCCAGCCGCCATCGAACACTTTCAGCACGTTGGAGCTGAAGAAGGCGAAATCAACCAGCCCGATGGCGCCGAAGACCAGCACGGTGCGGCGAAGCGGCCAGTTGAAATGCCGGCAATAGACGAAGGCAGCCAGCGCGTTCGTCGACAGGAAGGTGCCGGTGACGGCGATGCCGTAGGCCGAGGCGAGGGCGGAAGACGAGCCGAAACCGAGGACCAGCAGCACGACGACGACGAACAGGAAGCTGTTGACCGGCGGGACATAGATCTGCCCCTGCTCGGTCTCGTTGGTGTAGCGGATCGGCATGCGCGGCAGCAGGCCGAGCTGGGTGCTCTGCCGGGCAACCGAATAGGCGCCGGAGATCACGGCTTGACTGGCGATCACTGTCGCGATGGTCGCCAATATGACCATCGGCACCACCAGAGCATGCGGCAGCAGGAAGAAGAACGGGTTGCTCGCGGCGTGCGGATCGCGGATCACGAGGGCGCCCTGGCCGAAATAGTTGAGCAGCAGGCATGGAAGGACGAAGAACAGCCAGGAGACGCGTATCGGCTTCGCGCCGAAATGCCCCATATCCGCGTAAAGCGCCTCGGCGCCGGTGACCGCCAGCACGACCGAGCCGAGCGCGATGAAGGCGAGAAGATCGTGCCGCATGATGAACGCGGCGCCGTAGACAGGAACCAGCGCGCGCAAGACATTCGGATGAATGAAGATCTGGTGAAGACCAAGCGCGCCGATCACCACGAACCAGATCACCATGATCGGGCCGAACGCACCGCCCACCCGCGCCGTGCCGAACCGCTGGACGAAAAACAGCACAAGAATGACCGCGATGGCGATCGGGAGCACGAATTCCTTGAGCCCCGGGGAGACCACCTCCATGCCCTCGACGGCGGAGAGCACGGAAATGGCGGGGGTGATTGTCGCATCGCCGAAGAAGAGGCCGGCACCGCAGATGCCGATGATGCCGATGATCCATTTCGTCCGGTCGGACTGGGTGACGCGCTGGGCGAGCGCCATCAGCGAGAGCGTGCCGCCCTCGCCCTCGTTGTCGGCGCGCATGATCAGCAGGACGTATTTGATGGTGACGGTTATGATCAGCGCCCAGAAGATGAGCGAGAGCAGACCAAGGACGTCGGATTCCTGGAGTTTATTGCCAGGGAAATATGACAGCGAGGCCTGCACCGCGTAGAGCGGCGAGGTGCCGATATCGCCGTAAACGACACCGAGCACGCCGATCAGGCCAGCGAGACGGAGCTTCTCGCCGGGAGAGCCGTGCGGGGTCGCGCTTTCGCTCAAGCGGCGCTCCCGTCCCGGCCGCGGCCGATCGGCGCCACCTCGCCGGTCATGCCGGCGAGCACCTCGGCGACGTGGCGCACGGCAACCGGCTTGCCCTCGCGGGTCAGGCGGCCGGCCATGTTCAGCAGGCAGCCGAGATCGCCGGCGAGCAGCAGCTCGGCGCCGGTCGCGGCGATGTCGGCGGTCTTGTCGGAGACCATGCGGGCGGAAATGTCGGGATGCTTGACACAGAACGTGCCGCCGAAGCCGCAACAGACCTCGGGCGTGTCCATTTCCACGATCTCCAGTCCCTCGACGCGGGAGAGCAGCACGCGGGGCTGGTCCTTGACGCCGAGTTCGCGCAGCCCGGCGCAGGAATCGTGATAGGTGGCGCGCTGCGGCAGGGCGACATCGAGCCCGGCAAAACCCATCACGTCGACCAGGAAGCTGGTGAGCTCGAAGGTTTTCGCGGCGATGACGTCGGCCTTGAAGCGCAGGTCGGGGTCGGCCTCGAACAGGCCGGGCATGTGCTTGCGAAGCATGCCGGCGCACGAGCCCGAGGGGGCGACGACGTAATCGTAGCCCGCGAGGGCGGTGAGCAGGCCCTCGGCCAGGGCGCGGGCGGTTTCATGATCGCCGGAATTGTAGGCGGGCTGGCCGCAGCAGGTCTGCGCCCGCGGCACCTCGACCGTGCAGCCGGCGGCCTCAAGCAGGCGGATGGCGGCGAAGCCGACGCTCGGCCGGTAGAGATCGGCGAGGCAGGTGACGAACAGGGCGACGCGCGGTGCAGCCGCGGCGGATTCACTCATGAGGACGCTCCCTTGGCGGATGTCGGCGCGGCGGCGGGCTGGCGGGGCAGGAAGATGAAGATCCGGCCTGTGCCGTCCTGGGCACTCGCCTGCGCCGCGGCCTCGTTGCCGATTCCGAAGAAGATCTGCGCGGCGGAGGTGCCGTGGGCACCGACATCGATGTCCTGCGCGGTGGTCAGCCGGGCGAGCGACTTCGTCGCGACATAGACGGGCGCGCCGAGCGGAATCGCCTTCTCGTCCACCGCGATCGAGCCTTCCGGCGCCAGCGGCACGTCAAGCGCGCCGGGTGTGCCGAGATCGTCGGGCACGCCGCGGATGCGCTTGAAGAACACGTAGTTCTTGTTCGCATCCATCAGGCCGCGCGCCTCGACGGGATGGGCGAGCAGCCACGCGCGGATCGAGGTGATCGAGACCTGGTCGGGCTTCAAATAGCCCTTCTCGACCATCAGCTTGCCGATCGGCGTGTAGGTGCGGCCGTTGGTGCCGTCGAAGCCGAGATCGATGAGCGTGCCGTCCGGCAGACGCAGGCGCGCGGCGCCTTGGAGCTGGATCATGTAGGCGTCGACCGGATTCTTCACCCAGGCAACTACCTTGGCCTCGCGGTTGATCTCGCCGGCCTCGATCTGGGCGCGGGTGTAATAGGGCACCATTGTGCCGTAGCGCAGGCGGCCGACGATACGGCGCTTGCCGGAGGCGTCGCGGAAGGCGGACAGGTTGGCGTTCACGAGATTGCGCGGACGACCGTAGATCGGGACATCGTAGCCGCGCTCGCGGATTTCCGAGCCGGGATAGACCGGCTCGTAATAGCCGGTGATCCGCGTGGCGCCGGACGCTGCATAGGGCACCATCCATGCCTCGAAGAAATGCTGGGCCGCGGCCGCGTCATCCGGCGGGACGGCTTCGGCGGCAGCACAGGCAGCGCGCCATTGGCCGGCCTTGCCGCCGAGCGCGCCAGCCACGCCGGCGCCGCCCAGCGTCTGGTCGACCGGCATGACCGCGATCACCTTGCATGACCTCTGGAAACTCGGCAGGCCGGCGACGGCAGCCTCAACGCTCCAGCCGGGGAGCGTAGCGAAGGGCACAGGGGTGAGGCCGGCATGATCGGCCTGGGGCGCGCCGGCGGGCGGCAAGGCACAGCCGGCGAGCAGGGTGATGGCGGTGAACGGCGCGGCAAGGCCGCGCAAGGTGGATCGGTGCATGGATCAGCCGCTGCGCGCCGCCGCCAGCCGCCAGGTCGGGTCGGCCGCGCCGAGGGATTTCTCGAAACTCCAGAGGTCGACGATCTCGGTCATCGCCTCGGTGCCGGCGATAACCTGCCCCTGTCGATCACGCGTGTAGTTCTGCTGGTCGGAGACGAAGCGGACGACGATCACGGCCTCGCCGCCGAGGAGTTCGGCCTCGTCGATCGTCGCCTCGACAATACGGACGATCTCGGTGTGCTGGGTTTCGCCAGCCTCGGCGCGCTGGGCCACCGCCTGCTCGAAGGTCGCGAACACGCCAGGCGTGAGCAGCGGCCGCAGGGCCGCGAGG